>CAYUAM010000113.1:0-6537 GCA_964442805.1 uncultured Anaerolineales bacterium
TTCCCCCACCCTATGCTAAAATTTCCTCTCAAATAGCACCCCTTGGGTGAGGAGCACTTGTATGACTGAGCGTATCGGCGTCTTCGTGGCCTGGCCCTATGCCAACGGCCCCCTGCACCTGGGCCATATCGCCGGGGCCTATCTCTCCCCCGACATCTTCGCCCGTTACCACCGCCTGCGGGGGAACCAGGTGCTCATGGTCTCCGGGAGCGATTCTCACGGCACCCCCATCACCGTCCGCGCCGAGCAGGAGGGGGCCTCGCCGGAGGAAGTATTCCTGCGCTACCACGAGAGCTTCCTGGATTCGTTCCAGGGGTTGGGGATAGCCTTCGACCTCTTCACGCACACGGATACAGAGAACCATCACGCCGTGGCCCAGGACATCTTCCTGCGCCTCCTGGAGCGAGGTTATATATATCGGGAGGTGATGAAGCAACTATATTGTGAGGCCGAGGGGCGCTTCCTCCCCGACCGCTACGTGGAGGGGACCTGCCCCCATTGCGGCTACGAGGAGGCCCGCGGCGACCAGTGCGATAACTGCGGCCGGGTCCTGGACGCCACGGAACTGGTAGAGCCCCGGTGCAAATGGGACGGCTCGCGGCCCATAATCAGGGAGACGGAGCATTTCTTCCTGGACCTGGCCGCCTTCAGCGACAGGCTCACGGAGTGGGTGAAGAAACAGAGACATTGGCGGCCCAATGTCCGCAATTTCACCATCAACATGTTGCGGGAGGGGCTGCGGGGGCGGCCCATCACCAGGGATATAGCGTGGGGGATACCGGTGCCGGTGGAAGGGTACGGGGGGAAGCGGATCTACGTCTGGTTCGAGGCGGTGATAGGGTATCTATCGGCCAGTAGGGAGTGGGCCAAGAACCGAGGGGAGCCGGAAAGGTGGCGGGAGTGGTGGCAGGAGGAGGCCAAGGGGTACTATTTCATCGGCAAGGACAACATCCCCTTCCACGCCATCATCTGGCCGGCCATGCTCATGGGCTATGGGGGGCTGAACCTGCCCTATGACGTGCCGGCCAACGAGTACCTAAATTTGGAGGGGAGGCAACTCTCCACCAGCCGAAATTGGGCCATCTGGCTGCCCGACTACCTGAGCCGATACGACCCCGACCCCTTGCGCTACTATTTGACCGTCAACGCGCCGGAGGCCCGGGATACCGACTTCTCCTGGTACGACTTCTGGCGGCGGAACAACGACGAACTGGTGGCCACCTGGGGCAACCTGGCCCATCGGGCCCTGACCTTCAGTTATGGCCAGTTCGAGGGGCGAGTGCCGGAGCCGGGGGATCTGGGGGAGATAGACCGGGAACTCCTGGCCAAGGTGGAGGGGGCCTTCGGGCCGGTGGGGAAATTGCTGGCGGGTTGCAAATTTAAGGCGGCCTTGGCCGAGGTGATGGCCCTGGCCCAGGAGGCCAACCGCTACTTGGAGCGGAAGCAGCCCTGGCTGACCATAAAAGAGGACCGGGAGGGGGCGGCCACCTCCCTATATGTGGCCCTGAGGGCCATAGACTCCTTGAAGGTGCTCTTTTATCCCTTCCTGCCCTTCTCCTCCCAGCGACTGCACGAATATCTGGGCTATGAGGGGGACATGATGGGGCGGCAAGGGGTGGAGGAGTTCCGAGAGGAGAAAAAGAGCCATCGGGCCTTGGTCTATGAGGGGCCCACGGCTCAGATGGCTTGGGAGCCCAGCCAGTTGCGGCCGGGGCAGCCTTTGAAGAGGCCCAAGCCCCTCTTCCGCAAACTGGACGAGAGCGTAGTGGAGGAGGAGAGGGAAAGGCTGGGAGAGGGCTCCGAAGGCTGAATGAGGCGGGAGGGGACGGCCCCTCCCCTTATTATGATGAGAACCCGACTACCGCTATTGGTCATAATATTGGTCTATCTCCTCCTGGGGGCGCTCTATGCGGTGGAGACCCCGCCCTGGGAGGCCCCCGATGAGCCGGCCCACTATAACTACATCGCCTACCTGGTGGAGGAGGGGCGCTTCCCCGTCCTGCAGATGGGCGACTGGCCTAATCACTATCTGAAGGAGATAAAGGCCGCCCAGTTCCCTCCTGATATGTCCATCGCCCCCATCCGCTACGAGTTCCACCAGCCGCCCCTCTACTACCTCTTGGCCGCGCCCATCTATGGGCTGGCTCGATCCTGGCCCTTGGGCCAACAAGTGGTCATCTTGCGTTTCTTCTCCCTCCTCCAAGGGGCCTTCCTCTTGGCCGTGGCTTATGCGGCCATAAAGGAGGTCTTCGGCCATTTCCTGGCCTTGACCGCCGTGGCTTTCATGGCCACGGTGCCCATGCACCTGGCCATGACCGCGGCCATCAACAACGATACCTTGGGGGAGTTGGTCTTGGCCTCGGTGGTCTGGCTCTGTCTCTTGGCCATGAAGGGCGGTTGGAGCAGGGGCAGGGCCCTCCTGGGAGGGATACTTCTGGGGGCAGCCCTCCTGACCAAGACCACCATCTACGCCCCGGCGGCCGCGGCCATTGCGGTGGCTGGCCTGTACCGGTGGAAGCGGAACAATGAAGGGCTAAACTACCTGGGGCTCATCTTCGGGGTGGGCCTGGCCCTATCCTCTTGGTGGTTCCTGCGCAACGGCCTGGTATATGGGGGGCTAGACATCTTCGGCTGGGGGAGGCACGACGCCATCGTAGTGGGCCAGCCCACCACAGCGGAGTGGGTCTCTCGATTCGGGGCCAGGAAGGTCTTCGTCGACTTCTTGGCCGTCTCCTTCCGCTCCTTCTGGGCCCAGTTCGGCTGGATGGGGGTGTTAGTCGATTCCCGGATCTATGACCTGCTCTTCGTCCTTTGCCTAGCCATAGCCTTGGGCCTCCTCGTCCGAATATGGCGAGGGGAGAGGCTAGGCCCCCTCCAAAAGTGGTCGCTAGGTTTGCTCTTGATAGTTTTCCTACTGGTCTTCGCTTCCCACCTCTGGTACAACCTGAAATTCGTGCAGCACCAGGGCCGCTACCTCTTCCCGGCCCTCCTCTCCATAGGGTTAGTTTTCGCCCTGGGCCTCAAAGAATGGGCCCGGCTCCTCTCGGCCGCGATTTCCCTCCCCAAACTCTCCTCTAATTTGGCGGAACGGATAGTTTTGGGGGGCTTCTACGCCCTCTTCGTCCTTTTGGACCTAGTCTGCCTCTACGGCTTCATCGTCCCCTATTTTGCCTAATCTTCGGGGGTGATATAATGGCCTTAACCCTTTCCTGAGGAGGAGTAAGGTGGCTCGATTCAGCACTTTCTCCATTGTAGCCTATGACGGCGAGGCCGGGGAATGGGGGGTGGCGGTCCAGTCCAAATTCCTGGCCGTGGGGTCGGTAGTCCCTTGGGCCGAGGCCGGGGTGGGGGCCATAGCCACCCAAGCCTGGGCCAACGTCTCCTACGGGCCAGAGGGGTTGCGCCTCTTGGAAGAGGGGCTCTCCGCCCAGGAGGTGGTCAGGCGGCTTACCGAGGCCGACGAGGGGCGGGGACACCGCCAGTTGGGGGTGGTGGACGAGCAAGGTCGGGCCGCTGCTTTCACCGGGGCGGAGTGTCTGGCCTGGGCTGGCCACCTCTGGGGGGAGGGTTATACCTGCCAGGGCAATATATTGGTGGGCGAGGATACGGTGAAGGCCATGGCGAGGGCCTTCGAGAAGGAGGAAGGGACCTTGGCCGACCGCCTCATCTTCGCCCTTCAGGCCGGCCAGGAGGCGGGGGGAGATAGCCGCGGGAAGCAATCGGCGGCCCTCCTCATCGTGAAGGAGAAGGGGGGCTATGGGGGCTTCAACGACCGATATATCGACCTGCGGGTGGATGATCACCCGGAACCCATAGGGGAACTTAAGCGGCTCCTGGGGCTGCATAACCTCTATTTCGGAGCGACTGACCCGGGGAGGCTGGTGGAGATGGACGAGGCGGTGGTGCGGGAGTTGCAAGAGATGGCCCGGCGGGCCGGCCATTATGAGGGCCCCCTCACCGGCCAGTGTGACCAGGCCACCAGAGCGGCCCTGCGCAACCTGGTGGGGGTGGAGAACCTGGAGATGCGTTGGCGCGAGGATGAGTATATAGATGAGGTGGTACTGGAGTTTTTGCGGGAGAGGTTCAAGATATAATGGAGGAGAATCTGGAAAGGTATAAGCGTCAGATCATCTTTGCGCCTCTGGGGGAGGAGGGACAGCGCAAATTGCTGGCCGCCTCGGTGGTCATAGTGGGCTGCGGGGCCATTGGCGCCAACATCGCCAATGTCTTGGTGCGAGCCGGAGTGGGCCATGTACGAATCGTGGACCGGGATTATATCGAATTGGATAATTTGCAACGCCAAGTCCTCTTCGATGAGGAGGATATCGAGAAAGGCTTGCCCAAGGCCATCGCCGCGGCAGAGAAGTTGAGGAAGGTCAACTCCCAGGTGGAGGTAGAGCCCCTAGTGGGCGATGTCAATTACCTCAACGTGGAGGAGATCATCGCCGGGATGGACTTGGTCTTGGACGGGACCGATAATTTCGAGACCCGCTATCTCATAAATGATGCCTGCGTCAAACACCGTATCCCCTGGATCTATGGCGGGGCGGTGGCCAGTTACGGCATGAGCATGACCATCATCCCCTACCAGACGCCCTGTCTGCGCTGCCTCTTCGCCCAGGCGCCCGCGCCGGGCACCACCCCTACCTGCGACACGGTGGGGATCCTGGCCAGCGTCCCGGCGGTCATCGGGGCCATCGAGGCTGGCGAGGCCATCAAGGTCCTGGCCGGTAAGGGACGGCTCAACCAAGGGCTGATCCATATAGACCTCTGGGAGAACACCTATGAGGTCTTCCAGGTGAGCCGGAAGGAGGATTGTCCCACCTGCGGACAAGGGCAGTTCGAGTTCCTGGAGGCCAAGGAGGGGTCCATGGTCACCTCCCTCTGTGGCCGAAACTCGGTGCAGATCACCCCGATCACCTCGGCCAATATCTCCCTCCCCACCCTGGCCCAGAGGCTTGTGGCCTCCGGGGAGGTCACCTATAACGACTTCATGCTCCGCTTCCAGGTGGGGGACTATCTCATCACCGTCTTCCCCGACGCCCGGGCCATCATCCGAGGCACCAGCGATGAGGCGATAGCCCGGAGCCTGTACGCGCGATACATCGGGAGTTAATCGAGCGTGGTGGCTATCGAGCGCAGATAGATATGGCTGGCAAAGCGCTGACAGAGAAACTGGGCTTGAAGCCGGGCATGACCATCTTCACCGTGGGCGGAGGCGACTGGCTCCTGGAGGAGATAGGGGAGGCCATCGGCGAGGAGGGGATATTCTTCGCTCTGGACAGCGCCAAAGGCCTGGAGGAGGCTCTCTTTTTGGGCCAGGCGGATATGGTGCTCTTCTGGGCCAAGGAGGGTCAGGGGTTAGAAGCGATCTTGAAGATGATGCGGGGGCGGATAGTGAAGCGAGGAGCTATCTGGGTGGCCTTGACTAAGAAGGCCTGGCAGGAGAAGGAGGGGTTGCCGAGGCTGGCAGAGTCAGATGTCTTTGCCGCGGCCAAGGAGGCCGGGCTGGTGGACGTGAAGGTGGCCAGCCTCTCCGAGAAGGAGTACGCCATCAAGTTGGTCATCCCGCGGCACTTGCGGGAGGGGTGAGATGGCCGTTTTGGAGAGGAGATATATCGAGGAGATGATGGCCCATGCCCGGGAGGAGGCCCCCAAGGAGGCCTGCGGGCTCCTCTTGGGCCGGGAGGGGCGAGCGGTGAGGCTCTATCGCGCCGCCAACGCCGACAAGAGCGCCACCACCTATCAACTGAACCCTGAGGAGCAGTTCCGCATTTTCGTGGAGATGGAGGAGAAGGGCCTGGACCTCTGGGGGATTTACCATTCCCACCCTGTTTCTCCCGCCTACCCCTCGGCCAGGGATATAAGGATGGCCTACTTCCCCGAATCCCTCTACCTCATCGTTTCATTGGCGGGGAAGGAGCCGGAGGTCAGGGCCTTCTGGATAGTGGAGGGCGAGGTGAGGGAGGAGGAGTTGATCATCGAGTAGAATTAGAATCTATTTTCGTCCGATATGAACTCGGACGTTACAGGGAACAGGTGTAGGGGGCGAGGCTTGTCCCCTTTTCCTTTCGGGAGGCCACCAGGGCCTCCCCTACACCTTTGCCTAAGGAACAGTGAAGTCAACGGTTCGAGTGGTACAATCCACACCCCACTCCTGGGTACACAATGTGATGTGGGCGCGCGCTTGCGTGCCGCTTGGAGGCGTGCCAATATTGGCCGCGGTGTACGCCGTGGCCCCCACAGCCAGCGTGTCAAATCCAGGCTGACAAGAAGACGGATCAGCAACGAAGGGGACATCACTGTAGGATGGCCCATACAAGTCGCCTCCTGAGGACAGATTCTCTATCCTAAGCCTCTCAACGTCCAGCACAACACTTCCCGTGTTTTGAAGGCGAAATATTGCGTAATTCAGCGAACCGCACTGGTGGATATTTTCAAAAGTGGCGGTGAAGTCGCTCTGAACTTGCGGCTCGGGTTCCGTGACACAGACAGGGTGTGGAATCTTCCATGCAATAATGGCGTCTAGGCCTTTTA
>CAYUAM010000114.1:0-6519 GCA_964442805.1 uncultured Anaerolineales bacterium
GCTCCAACTTGTATGCCCCCACCTCATCTTTCTCCGCCGGAAAGATAAATTTGTCTATACCAAGCGCCTTCAACAAGGGGTTTATTCCCGTCTTAACCTCTTTTCTGGCAATCGCTTTCAACCGAAGTTCCTCTCCCGGTAGACGGCACCCCACCTTCATAAGTGCCCATAGGGTCTTGGAAACCGAGGGGTAGTTGCTCACTAAAATCGCCCTTTCTCCTTCTCCCAAAGAAGAGGGGATCGGTTCTACCTCGATGCCTCTTATGCCCAGATCCACCATCTCTCTAACTTTTTTACTTCGCTCAATTAGAACTAAGGAAGACAGCCTATCATCGATCCCCGCAGAGATCTCGCTTCTTATTGCAGTCGAGATTGCCTCGATATCACGAATCCTTTCCCTCATAGAAACTCCTTCAGAGGTTTATCATTTAAAACACCGAAGACGGAAATTGGTTCCCCTGCTTTTGGGATAACCAGCCCTTCTCGGCATCCCAGGTCCCCCTATCCGCTTGCTCTTCCTGAAACTTTCCGTATAATCTTCTTAGCCTGTCAAGAGAGTTCTGTGCCAGGACGGGATGGCACCATCGAACCAATAAGGCGGAGCCATTTCCGCCTAAAGGCTCCATTCCTGCATAAGAAAGGCTTCAACCGGTTAGGTTTGTTGGGAAACCATCGGAAGTGGCAGGGATTAAGAAACTCAACTAGAGGTCGCCTATGTCCATGAAAATTACCCCCAGAGAAGAAGATTACTCCGCCTGGTATACCGACATCGTGCTCAAGGCGGAACTGGCCGACTATGCCCCGGTGCGGGGCTGCATGGTCATCCGCCCTTACGGCTATGCCTTATGGGAGAATATCCAGAAAGGGCTGGATGCCAGATTCAAGGCCACCGGCCACCAGAACGCCTATTTCCCCCTCTTCATCCCCCAATCCTTCCTGGCCAAGGAGGCAGAGCACGTGGAAGGTTTCTCTCCCCAGGCGGCGGTGGTGACTCATGGCGGGGGGGAGAAACTAGAGGAGCCCCTCATCGTCCGTCCCACCTCGGAGACCATCATCAACGCTATGTACGCCAAGTGGATAAGGTCTTGGCGGGACCTGCCCATATTGATCAACCAATGGTGCAACGTGGTCCGTTGGGAACTCCGCACCCGCCTCTTCCTGCGGACCTTGGAGTTCCTCTGGCAGGAGGGCCACACCGCCCACGCCACCGCCGAGGAGGCCCAGGAGGAAGCCCTGCGGATGTTGGGAGTCTATCGAGAGTTCGTAGAAGAGGAGATGGCCATCCCAGTCATCGCCGGGGAGAAGAGCGAATCGGAGAGGTTCGCCGGGGCGGTGTACACTTACGCCATCGAGGCCATGATGCAGGATAGGCGGGCCCTCCAGACCGGCACCTCCCATTACTTGGGCCAGAATTTCGCCAAGGCCTTCGATATTACCTATCAGACTCCCGACAACAGGCTGGAGTACGTGTGGCAGACTTCTTGGGGGGTGAGCACCAGGCTGATCGGGGCCCTCATCATGGTCCACAGCGACGACCAAGGGCTGGTGCTGCCCCCTCGCCTGGCTCCCATCCAGGTGGCCATAGTGCCCATCTGGCGAAACGAAAGGGAGGAGGCTCAGATTCGCCAGGTGGTGGGGGAACTGACCGCTGGTTTAGGCGACATACGCTGGAAACTAGACGACCGAGAGGAATACACCCCGGGCTGGAAGTTCAATGAATGGGAGCAGAGGGGCGCCCCCTTGAGGATGGAGATAGGGCCACAAGACGTAAAGAAAGGACAGGTAATCCTGGCCAGGCGAGACACGGGAGAGAAGAGCCCCGTGGTCCAGGAAGGCTTGAGAGAACGAGTGGAGTCTATGCTAGAGGAGATCCAACGGAACCTATTTCAAAGGGCTTTGGATTTCAGGGAGAAGAACAGTTATCGCGTAGATGACTATGGGGAGTTCAAGGCCATCTTGGAGGAGAAGGGAGGCTTCCTCTGGGCCCACTGGTGTGGCTCCGCCGACTGCGAGGCCAAGATCCAGGAGGAGACCAAGGCCACCCTCCGGGCCATCCCTTTCGACGAGGTGGAGGAGGGTTGCTGCGTCTATTGTGGCTTGAAGTCACAGAGGAGGGTACTCTTCGCCCGGGCTTATTGACATCTCGCTACCTTTGCCATACAATCTGAAAAGTGAGGAAAAAAGGATGAAGGAATATAGCGTAGAGCGGTTAAGGAATGTAGTGTTCCTCTCCCATGTTGGCGCGGGGAAGAGCTCCTTGGCGGAGGCCCTGCTCTTCGCTAGTGGGGCCATAAAAAGGCTAGGCAAGGTGGATGAGGGGACCACCGTCTCTGACTATGACCCTGAGGAGACACGCCGCCACATCTCTGTGAATACCTCTCTTCTCCCCTGCGAATGGCGGGAACACAAGATTAACATCCTGGATACCCCAGGCTATGCCGACTTCATGGGCGAGGTGAAGGGGGCGGTGAGAGTGGCCGATGGGGCGGTGGTGGTCATCGATGCTACCTCCGGGGTGGAGGTGGGCACGGAGTTAGTCTGGAAATATGCCGATGAGCAAAGGTTGCCCCGGCTGATCTTCATCAACAAGATGGATCGGGAGAATGCGGACTTCAAGCGCACCCTGCAACACTTGCGGGAGCATTTCGGTGGGAACCTGGTAGCCCTGCAGATGCCCCTAGGGGAGAAGGAGGCCTTCAAGGGTGTAGTGGACCTCATCAGCCTGAAAGCCTATGTAGAGGGCAAAGAGCAGGAGATCCCTCCCGAACTGTTAGAGGAGGCCCGTTCTCAAAGACAGGGGGTGATGGAGGGCGCTGCCGAGGCTGAGGATGAATTGATCGTCAAATACCTGGAAGGAGAGGAACTAACCTCCGAGGAGATCTTGAGAGGGCTGGTGGCGGGGGCCAAGGCCGGCACGGTTATCCCTGTGCTCTGCGGCTCGGCCCTGCAACTGATAGGGGTTCAACCCCTGCTGGAAGCCATGGTGGACTATCTGCCTTCCCCTTTGGAACGGGAGGTTCGGGTCACCAACCCCGTATCGGGGACGGAGGAAGCGCTGGATATAATCCCTGATGCTCCCCTGGCCGCGGTGGTATTCAAGACCTTCGCTGACCCCTATGTGGGCAAACTAACTTATTTTCGCGTATATAGCGGCAAGATGGAGTCCGACTCGCGGGTCCTTAACGCTACCCGGGGGGAAGAGGAGCGGATCGGGCAACTCTTCCACCTGCGTGGCAAGGAACAGGAGCCGGTGAAGGTTATCTCCACCGGTGATCTGGGCGCGGTGGCCAAACTGCAAGTCACCTCCACTGGGGATAGCCTCTGTGACCGGGACCACCCCCTGATCCTAGAGGGGGTCGATTTCCCCCACCCCGTCTACGGCGCGGCCATCAGCCCCAAGACCAAGGCCGACCTGGACAGGATGGGAAACGCCCTGGCCCGTCTGGTGGAAGAGGACCCTACCCTGCGCGTGACCCGAGAGCAGGATACCGGCCAGACCATCCTCTCCGGCATGGGGGAATCTCATGTGACCATCGCCGCCCGCCGATTGCAGGAGAAATTCGGGGTGGAGATCACCATTGACACCCCCAAGGTGCCCTATAAGGAGACCATTCGGGGCACGGCCAGCGCGGAAGGTAAACATAAGAAACAGACCGGCGGCCGCGGCCAGTTCGGCATCGTCTATTTGAGGCTGGAACCGATGCCTCGAGGCCAGGGCTTCGAATTCGTGGATGAGATATTCGGAGGGGCCATACCCAGAAATTATATCCCAGCGGTGGAGAAGGGACTAAAGGAAGCCATTAGGACGGGTATCCTGGCCGGCTACCCAGCCACCGATATGCGGGCCGTCCTTTATGATGGGAAATACCACCCCGTGGATTCCTCAGAGATGGCTTTCAAGATCGCAGCCTCCCTGGGTTTCAAGAAGGCCATGGCTGAGGCCTCCCCCCTGCTCCTCGAACCGATCATGAAAATGAGCATCACCGTGCCGGAGGCCTATACCGGAGAGGTCTTGGGCGACTTGAACAGCAAGCGAGCCCGGGTCACCGGCATGGGCCAATCGGGAGGGATGAGCATCATCACCGCCCAGGCTCCCTTGGCGGAGGTGCAAAGGTACGCCACCGACCTCCGCTCCATCACCCAGGGGCGGGGAACCTTTACCATGGAGTTCTCCCACTACGAGGAGGTGCCACCTCACCTCACCCAGGAGATCATCGACAAGGCTAAAGTGGTGGAAAAGGCCTAGACCTTCTCAGCGTCGATCTCGGGAGCAATACAAAAGGAGGGGCTCGTCCCCTCCTGAATTGTTTTAGGGATCGACTATCTATATGGGCCGCCCACGAGAGAGCAGGCTGAGGGGAATCCTCACCAGCGCGCCCACTATCTTGCTCTTGGCGCCCCCGCCACAAGCCAGGCCGAGTTCGTAGAAATGCAAGGCCTCCAGCCACCTCCCCTCCTCCAGGCGGATGCGGCTGATCATCTGTAGAGACTTCCCTTCCTTCTCCTTCTCGCCTACCCCGTTGAAGAGCCTGGCAGCCTCTTTCAAGGCCTCGACGGCCTCTTCCTTCCTCCCCAAGCGACGGTAGAGTTCCCCTAGGTTGCCCAGACTCTGGGCCCGACCAGCCCCGTCGTCTAAAGAGTCGAATATATTCCTGGCCCCTTGAAAGGCCTCTTCTGCCTCCTCCCACCGTCCATCTCGAAGGTATATTACGCCCAAGTTATTCTGCATCTCCGCCTGGCCTCGTCGCTCTCCCGCGGCGGCGAAGAGGGCCTCGGCCTCCCGAAAGCAAGAGGAAGCCGCCTCATATTGGCCCCGCTGATAGAGGGCCACCCCTTCTTCCTTCAAAGAGCGCGCTCGTTCCAGTTCCATCTCTTATATGGGCACTCGAAGGATGACCTTGGTGCCTCGGCCCAGGGTGGAGAGGATGGAAAGTTGGCCCTCGATCAATTTGGCCCGCTCCCGCATGTGAAGGAGGCCCAGATGACTGTGGCGGTCGTAATCCCTCTCCGTAGCCTCGAGGTCGAAGCCTCGGCCATCGTCCTCCACCGTGACCGCCAACTCTTTCCCTTCTTGACCCAACTCCAGCCAGATATTTTGAGCCCGGGCGTGCTTTCTAGCGTTATTCACCGCCTCCTGGATGATGGAGAAGATAGTCCCCTCCACCTGATTCCTCAGCCGCCGGTCGAAACCTTGGATTCGCAAATGATACACTAAGTCCTCGTGGCGAGGAAGTTGGCGGAGGTAGGCTTCCAGCGCCGGCACCAGCCCTTGGGTCTCTAGGATGACCGGCCGCAGTTCAAAGAGGAGCACTCGGGCCTCCTCCGAAGCCTTGAGGGCCATAGCATGGAGGGAATCTATCTCCGCCGTCACCTCCTCTGGCTTCAATTGGAGGAGTCGTTTGATATGTTCCAAGCCCATGGCCAGGGAGGCCAGCCTCTGCACCGTCCCATCGTGGAGGTTGCGGGCTAGTTCATGGCGTATCTCTTCTTGCGCGCTAATGAGCCTATCCCTCTCCTCCCGGAGATGACGATAGAGCCGAGCGTTCTGGATGGCGGTGGTGGCCTGACTGGCTATGACCAAGAGCAGGTCCAGGTCGCCCTCATCGAAAGCCTCCCGGAGATGGCTGGCTAACTCCAAAGTGCCAATCAGCTCATCTCCAGCCAACAAGGGCACCCCCAAATACGAAGCGATGGGCTTTTCGCTCCCCTTATATCTGGGACGCACATCGATACGCGCGGTAGCGTCGAAGATGAGCAGGGGCTCCCGATGGCGAGCCAGCCAGCCCGTATACCCCTCATCAAGGCAGTATACGCCCCCCGGTTCCGTGGTATACCTGCTATCTCCCCGGCGAGCCCGTACCACCATGGTCTCGCTCTCCTCCTGCCAGAGGCAGACCTCGGCGGCGGTGTAATCGACGAGCCTCTGGGTGGTGGCCAAGATGGCATCCAGGGTCTCCTCCAACTCCAAACTGGCGTTTATGGTCTGGCCCATCTCCTTGAGGAGAGCCAGATCCTTAGCCTGCCGCTTCTTTCTCCCACTGGCCTTCTTCGCCATGTCACCCCAACGAGGCACAGACTTCGCAAAAGATCGTTTTGCCTGTCAAATGTAGGCTTATCCATCATAATGCTACGGGAGGGCTTTGTCAATCGCCTAAAGGGGCTATTCAACATCCTTGGGTAAGACGATACTGCAATAGTGTGCTTCTGCTCGCCCCTCCTCCTATGGGAGAAGGTCTGACTTTATCGCCCCCCTCAACTTGACAAAGGGGCCATTTCCAGGTATCTTTCTTACTTAGAGGAGAAACCTATGATCGACAAGGATTTTCCGGGCCGGGGGAAGGTGGCCGTACTCAGGACCAGCCCCCAGACGGTGCTGGAGGATTATGGCCGCCTCATGCGCCTGGTGGATTATGAGAAGAACTTGCCCAGGGATAAGGATACTATCCTCAAGATAAATATATCCTGGCAAAAATGGTATCCTGGCTGTTCCACGCCCCCCTGGCAACTGGAAGGGGTGAT
>CAYUAM010000115.1:0-6503 GCA_964442805.1 uncultured Anaerolineales bacterium
ACCCCCATCGCCCACGCCATGATGGGCACCGGCCAGAACGTCATCGCCCACCGCCCCGGCAAGGAGACCAAGGGCCGGCCTTACACCTATCTAGGGGAGCGAGCCACCACCATCGGCGACGTGGCCCGCCAAGCGGGGATCGCCGTGGCCGCGGTAGGCAAGAATGAGGCGGCCATCGTGGTGGGAGGGTTAGACTGCCTAGACATATCTCGCTTGGAGATGGATGGCATCGATGCCAACGACGATCAACTGCTAGCCCAGGAAACCATCTCCGTATTGGAGGCCTGCGGCCCTAGGGCCTTAGTGGTGGCCAACTACAACGGGGTCGATAATGCCGGCCACGAGAGGGATGTCCGGCAGGTGATAGAGGCGGTGGAGAAAGCCGACCAGATGGTGGCCCGCATCTTGGAAGCCACCGACCTGACCACCAGCCTCCTGGTCATCGCCGCCGATCACGGCACCAACCCGCTAAACGGCAGACACAATAACGTCCCCACCCCCCTGGTCTTGATCAACGAGAGGATAAAGGGGCGAGTGGATTTGGGGGTGGTGCATAACCTGGAGATAGCCATAACCATCGCCTCCGCCTTTGGGCTCTCCTTGCCCCAGGCCTTTGGGCGCGACCTCCTAAGATTGGCTGTGGAGGGGCTGCGCTTGGATTCCGGAGACTATCGCGATACCCTAGAGCGCCAATTGAGGGAATTCAAGGCCCGCCAGGCCAAACGCCATCAACTCCGCGACTAGTCCGACTTGACAATGGTCAGGCTTTCCATATAATTAGAGACAAGCGAATATTTTGAGCCTTCGGGGCAGGGTGAGGTCAACCCTTAAGTGGGGTTACCAATTCCCGATCGGCGGTATGAGGAAGTGCTCCTTCCTTGAGCCCGCGAGCGCAAGCAGACCTGGTGAGAGGCCAGGGCCGACGGTATAGTCCGGAGGGAAGAAGGCTATGAAGGCGCACTATCTATAGCGCCACCAAATCTGTCCCGAAGGCATGCCCGACGGGACTTTTTGATGTCTATCGAAGATGGGAAGACCAAAATCGCGGGTCGCCCCGCGACCCTCTGGAGGGGGCCCCTCCTCTTCCTCCTGGCCCTGGTGGCCTTCCTGGGCCTTTGGACGCTATTAGTAAGGTTGGGAGGATACCCCTCCTTCATCCTTCCCTCCCCCCTGGAGGTATGGCGAAAACTGTTACTAGTGGCCGGTGACGGGACGCTCCTCCGCCACACCCAGGCCACCCTCCTGGAGGTCTTCGCCGGCCTGGCCCTGGGCCTCTCCGTGGCCACCGCTTTGGGGTATCTTCTGGCCAAATCCTACCCCCTGGAGCGCCTCCTCTCCCCCTACATCGTGGCCTCCCAAGCCGTCCCCATCGTGGCCTTGGCCCCCCTTCTAGTCATCTGGTTCGGCTTCGGGTTTTGGTCAAAGATAGTGGTCTGTGCCCTCATCGTCTTCTTTCCCGTCCTCATCAACACCATAGTGGGGCTGCGCTCCGTGGAACGGGAATTGGTAGACCTCTTGCGCTCCTTGGGGGCCAACCGCTGGCAGATGCTCACCCTCCTCGAGGCCCCCGCTGCCCTGCCGTCCCTCCTGGGAGGGTTGAGAATCGGGGTGACCCTCTCGGTGGTGGGGGCGGTGGTGGGGGAGTTCGTGGCCGCCGACGTGGGGCTGGGCTTCCTGATCAACCTCTCCCGGGGGCTCTACGACACTCCCCTCATGTTCGTGGCCCTCTTCACCCTGGCGGCCATCGCCCTGGCCCTCTATGGGGGAGTGGTGGCATTGGAGAATGTACTCTTGGCCTGGAAGCGACTTTAAAAGGAGGCATGACTTCATGAAGAGATGGTTCGTAGTAGCGACTTCGCTCATCGTCGTTCTCGCCGCCTGTCAACGGGCTGCTCCCCCTCCCTCAGAGGTAACTCTGGCCATGGGCTACATTCCCAACGTGCAGTTCGCCCCCTTCTACGTGGCGGTGGAGAAAGGATACTATGCCCAAGAGGGGCTGGCCATAAATTTTGATTACGGCATGGAGACCGACCTTTTGAGCCTGGTGGGCCAGGGAAAACTCCAGTTCGCTGTGGCCTCCGGCGACCAGGTGATCCTGGCTCGCAGCCAGGGGCTGCCCGTGGTCTATATCATGACCTACTACCAGAAGTTTCCCATAGCCGTGGCCTCCTTGAATAAGCCCCTAAAGGGGCCCGAGGATCTGAAGGGGCTGAAGGTCGGACTCCCCGGCCTGTATGGGGCCAACTACATCGGCTGGCGGGCCCTCCTCTACGCCGCCGGCATACCGGAGGAGGAGATCCCCTTGGACTCCATCGGCTATACCCAGGTGGCCAGCCTCACCCAAGGGCGGGTGGAGGCGGCGGTGGTCTATGCCAATAACGAGCCGGTCCAACTCCGCCAGGAGGGGTATGAACCTTACCTCCTCTACGTGGCCGACTACATAGACCTGGTATCTAATGGCCTCATCACTAATGAAGAGACCATATCTAAAGAGCCGGATTTAGTGGAAAGGCTGGTTCGGGCCACCCTTCATGGCCTCCGCGATGCCATCGCCGACCCGGAGGCGGCCTTCCAGATCTGCAAGAAATATGTCCCGGAGATGACAGAGGCCCAACTGGAGGTCTTGCGAGCCACCATCCCCTTCTGGGAGAGCGACCCCTTGGGCTACTCCGACCCGGCGGCCTGGGAGGCCTCCCAGCGCTTCATGCGCCAGGTGGGGCTCATAGATAAGGAAACTCCTATAGAGAAGATATTCACTAACCGATTCGTGAAACCTTGAGATGGCCCAAGAACCTATCCTGATAGTGGAGGGAATAGAGAAGACCTATATAGGTCGCGACGGGGTCTTGCGGGCCCTGCGGGACATCTCTTTCCAGGTGATGGCCGGCGAGTTCGTCACCATGGTGGGCCCCTCAGGGTGTGGCAAGACCACCCTCTTGAGGATAGTGGGTGGGCTCCTCCCGGCCGCGGGGAGGATCTCCATCGCTGGCCGTCCCTTGACCGGGCCCCGCCGGGAGATAGGCTTCGTCTTCCAGACCCCCAGCCTTCTCCCCTGGCGCACCGTGCTCAAAAACGTCACCCTCCCCCTGGAGATAGCCAACCCCAAGGGCTGGTCGCCGGAGAAGAGGGCCCGAGAACTCTTAGAGTTGGTAGGGCTCAAAGGCTTCGAGAACGCCTACCCCCACGAACTCTCGGGGGGGATGCAGCAGCGGGTGGCCATCGCCCGGGCCCTCATCCATGACCCTTCCATTCTTCTGATGGACGAGCCCTTCGGGGCCCTGGACGCTATCACCCGGGAGCAGATGAACCTAGAACTCCTGCGCATCTGGGAGGCACGCCAGAAGACGGTGTTACTAGTCACCCACAACATCCAAGAGGCCATCTTCTTGGCCGACCGGGTCCTGGTCATGGGCCCCCGGCCGGGCCATATAGAGGCTACCGTGGCCGTCGATCTACCCCGCCCCCGGCGCCCGGAGATGGTCTACGGAGAAGCCTTCGCCACCCTTTCCCGGCGAGTTCATGGGCTGATCCGATAGCCTCCCTGGCCCTCCCTAGCAAGGCCTTGCTCGCGGCCCAACGCAGGCCATGCCAACTCCTCAAGGCCTCTTGGCCCTCTGCCTCATTAATCCCTTCCTGGCTGAACCGCTCTCGGACGAAAAGGCCGGAGATATGGAGGGCGCTTTCCCCTTCCTCTGGAAGCCGTTCAGCCACCGCGCTTCCATATTCAAGAGGGGTCTGAGAGGGCAAAGCCTTAAGCCCCAGGAGGGGAGAAAGGGCGGCCATCCCTCGATAGGCCCTCTCCGCCGGAGGCAAGGCCAGCCACCTCCGCCTCCTCACCAGCCCATAGACGGAGGTTAGGGCTACGGAAAGGGCCAAGATGAAAACTCCCAAGACGGCTCCAAGGGGCCAGGGTGCGGCCTGAGTAGGGGCGGGCTCAAATAACCCTGGGTACTCGGGAAACTCCAAGAAGGGCTCGAGGGGCCTCCTGGGGCCTACCCCGGGTTCGACGCCCTCCCCAGCCTCGAACTCCCCCCTGGGTCGCGCGATGAGAGACTGGGAAGGGGTAGGCTCGAACTCCACCCAGCCATATAGGGGGAAGAATACCTCCACCCAGGCATGGGAGGCCGAGCGGCGCACCACATAATCCTCCGATTCCTCTCGATATTCCCCTCCCACATAACCCACGGCCAGTCGAGCGGGGATGCCTACGGCGCGGGCCATCACCACCATGGCCGAGGCGAAATAGTCGCAATACCCCTCTTTGCTCCCGAAAAGGAAATAGTCAACCACATCGCGACCGGAAGGAGGGGCCTCGATGGCCCGATTATAATTATAACTACGGAGATACCTCTCCAGAGCGGCGGCCTTATCGTAGGCGTTGTCGTAACCCTCGGTGATCTCTTTAGCCAAACCCCTCGCCCGCTGGGGCAAGGTGGGAGGAAGTTGTAGATACCGCTCCTCCACCCCAGGGGGGTAAAGAGGGGCGGCCTGGCGAAGCATCTCCGCCGTGGCCCCAGAGAGGGCGGAGACCACGGTATAACTGCGCCTAGGTCCCACCGCCACCTTGCTGGTAAGGATTGACACCCCGGCCATCCTTTCCGAGACGGCCTCCCCACCCTCAGGCCTCCGCATCCACCAGCCGGGATAGGTAGCCAGCCGGGCCTCCACTGGCAGATCGACCTTCACCGGCTGCGCGGCCGCGAATAGTTGGCCAGCGGTGGGGAGATATAGGGTGATCTCCTGCTCCATCTCCTCCCTAAGAAAAAGGTCTCCCTCCTGGGGTAAATCCTGGGAGGGCTTGAAGGAGGCGCGCTCTTGATCGCTGTCTTCCCAGCCGCGGCCATCGTAACGGTCGTAGACCATGGCCCGCCAATACCACCTCTGGGGGGCCCGCACCACCATCACCACCTCCTCGCCGAGGTGCACGGCCCCTCCCAGGGTCAATCGGTCGCCAAAGGAGACGTAGGCAGGGGCTGATGAAGAATAGCCCTCCAGGGAGAAGAGGCGGTTGAATTGCCTCTGGGACCAGTCCCAAAGCCCCGCCCCACCCCACTCTCGGGAGCGCAAGGAGTCCCAAGTCAAAAGGGGCATGGAGAGGGCCAAGGTTATCACTATCAGGGAGAAGATGAAACCGTCCCGCAGGAAATCGAAGGCGTTTCCGGGCCAATATTTCACCCCGGCCGCCTGCCATTCCCCCTCTTTTTGGCGGAGGTTGACCTGAATGACCAGAGACAGGGCCACCAAAAGGTAGAGGGTAAGCCAGAAGTTCAGTTCCGAGGGGCCCCAATACCTGGTGAGCACCATGGCCAAACCGCTCAAGATAGCCGCCGGCCAAGCCGAATGGTAACGAAGGAGGAACCAACCGCTCAGATACCCCAACCACCAGATGAGGATGGCCATGTAGAAGAGGAAGATTAGGTTATCGCCGCTCACCCCGCGGCCGAAGGCGACGCTTATCCAATGGAGGAGGCGGGCGCCGAAGAGCGTAAGCCCCTCGCGCCAGCCCAAACCCGGGGCGGCCACCCGCAGGATGAGGAAGAGGATCCAGGGAGCGCTCAGGAGAAGGCTCAAAGGGTGGGCCAGAAGCCCTCGCAGACCGAAGCCGGTTAGGACCAAGGCTAAAAATAGCCCCCCCAGAGAACACCATTGCAGGATGGAGAGGCCCTCCACCCAATTGGCCTCCTCCATGGCCCAGTTTACGCTGCAAAGCATAAGGACGAGCAGCAGGAGGGCCAACCAGCCCTCTTCTGGCCTAACTCGAAAGCGTACCCCCTTTGCCACTCCCTCGCTCATGAAAAGGCTCCCTATGAAATGGTATGCCTCCCTCTTTCGCCTGTCAAGGGAGGCTTTGACAAAGGAGAAAAGGGGTGATAGATTTGGCGAGGTCTTCCCACCGAGGGATAGAATGCGAAAACTCGCTCGTTGGTATAGGATACAAAGCCTGAATAGGAAGAGGCTCTACAGCCTTTTAGGGGTGGTCACGGGGGCCGTCCTCCTTACCTACTGCCTAGGGATCACCAGTTTCCTCCTCCGCCCCGTGCTAATCACTACCCCGGTGGTAGTCTCCACCGTCTACGTCATCCCCTCCGCCTCTTATACCCCTTCCCCTCCCAAAGCCACGCCTCGGCCCACCGCTACCCTCCCTCCCACTCCCACCCAACTCCCCATCCCCACCTTCATCCCTACTCCTACAGCCACCATCACCCCCACGGTGACCATAACCGCCACCGAGACCATCACCGCCACAGTGACTCCTACGGCGACCACTACCCCTACAGCCACCGCTACCTCTACCCCAACGCCCACTAAGACGGCTACGCGAACCCCTACCCGTACCGCCACGCCTACCCCCACCGCTACCCCTACCCCTACCGACACCGCCACTCCCACCCCCACGGAAACGCCGACCCCTACCGAGGAACCAACCTTCACACCTACTCCTTCGCCAGCGCCGACGGATACGCCTACCCCCACCCAGACGCCACTAACTTCTACTCCCACAA
>CAYUAM010000116.1:0-6450 GCA_964442805.1 uncultured Anaerolineales bacterium
GAGCGGGTGGCGGAGGTGGATAGGATGATCTTGGAGGCCAGGGGGCAGATTTAGGGGGTGACCGAATGACCACCTTGCTCATCAAGAACGCCAGTATCCTCGTCACCATGGATAAGGCTCGCCGGGAGATCGAGGATGGGGCCGTCCTGGTCAATGATAATGTCATCGAGGTGGTCGGACCAACGGGGGAGTTGCCGGCCCAGGCCGACCATATCATCGACGCTAGTGGGATGATCGTCTTGCCCGGCCTGGTCAATACCCACCACCACCTCTATCAGACCTTGACCCGCTGCTTGCTCCAGGTTCAAGATGCGCCCCTTTTCGACTGGCTCAAAACCCTCTATCCCATCTGGGCTAATTTGACCGGGGAGGCGGTCTATATCAGCGCCTTGGTAGGTCTAGCGGAACTCCTGCTCTCTGGCTGCACCACCTCCACCGACCACCTTTATATTTTCCCCAATGACGTGCAACTGGACGATGAGATTAGAGCGGCGCAAGATCTTGGCATCCGTTTTCAACCTTGCCGGGGCAGCATGTCCTTGGGGAAGTCAGAGGGGGGCCTCCCTCCCGATAGCGTGGTGGAGGAGGAGGAAGCCATCTTGGCCGACTGTCTCCGCCTGATAGAGGAGTATCACGACCCGAGGCCCTATGCCATGACCCGCATCTCTATCGCTCCCTGCTCGCCCTTCTCCGTCACCCCGGAACTGATGAGGGAATCGGCGAGCCTAGCCCGCCAATATGGTCTTCACCTACATACCCATCTGGCTGAAACCTTAGATGAGGAGGAGTTCTGCCTGGAGAGGTTTGGCAAGCGGCCGGTGCAATATGCCGCCGACCTCGGTTGGGTCGGTCCGGACGTCTCCTACGCCCATGGCGTCTATCTCAACCAGGAGGAGATAAGGCTATTGGCCCAGGAGGGCACGGGGGTGGCCCACTGTCCTACCTCCAATATGAGGCTAGGCTCTGGCATCGCGCCGGTGCGGGAGATGTTGGATGCGGGGATGAAGGTGGGTCTGGCCGTGGACGGCAGTGCCTCCAACGACTCCTCCCACATGCTGGCTGAAGCCCGCATGGCCATGCTCTTGCAACGGGTGAGGGGTGGCCCCCAGGCCCTCTCGGCTAGAGAGGCGCTGGAGATGGCCACGCTGGGTGGAGCCAACCTCTTAGGTCGAGACGATATCGGCTCCCTGGGGCCGGGCAAGGCGGCGGATCTGGTAGCCATCGACCTTGGCCGCCTGGAATACGCCGGGGCGCAACACGACCCCGTGGCCGCCCTCCTCTTCTGCGCGCCAGTCAAGGTGGACCTTTCCATCATCAATGGAAGGGTGGTGATGGAAGATGGCCGCATCGTGGGGATGGATATGGAAAGGGTCATCCGTCGCCACAACGAGATGGCTCGCCAGATGGTGGAGATGCTCTAGGCATCACTGCTATCTCCTTCGCTATCCGAATTCTCCTATGCGAAGGAGGCTTGACTTGAAATCAGCCCCGATGTTATAATTTGATTAAGAATTCAGAGACTTTTGACCAGGCGCCTGTAGCTCAATTGGATAGAGCAACTGACTACGAATCAGTAGGTTGTGGGTTCGAGTCCCGCCAGGCGCATACAGAGCCCCTTGAGGAATTCAAGGGGCTGTATTTATAGTTGGCGATACAGTTGTGAGGAAGCGAATCCTCGACTTTGTTAAGGCCACCAAGCGGTGTTAAATAGTATGGTGTAATGTCTAATAGACCTTGGTACCACCACTCAAGAGAGTGATTCCATCCTCTAAGGTGATGGAAGCAAGAGGAGGATATCTTTCGTCAAAGCCTCAGCAGGGCGCTTCCCTTGCAGGCCATCGTGAGAGTGGTCGTAGTGTTAGTATTAGATCCACTTTAAGGCTTTGAGCGGGAAGTCTTTGAGGTTCTTGAGGGCTCTCTTCTCCAAGCGATAGAACTCTTCGCGATGGTGGGTGGCGAAGTTATTGGCTGCTTGGGAGTAGCATCTGGTCTGCTGATAATCCTTCGCCAACAGTTTTCTGGCCTCGGTTGGATTCATTTGCCAGAGGTGGTAATATGAGAGCATACGGACCTCGCGGTAGAGGATATGGCTTCTCTATGATACCAGAAGATGAGGTTCTTCCTCACCTGGTACTGAGGCCCGTAGAATTTTCTAAACATCATTGATGTCTCGATTAACCCTGTCTTGTGAGGGAGAAGATGAGAACTACAAATGTGAGGATCGCTCTGTTTTCACGGCCTCCTTCCGAGTCGTTCATGCGACTCGCCAAGCAGATCGGCGTGACCGACATCGTTTCCGTTTTACCTGAGGAAGAACAGGGGCCGGTTTGGGAGTTCCTGCCCCTATTACACCTCAGGAAGAGAGTTGAGGATGCCGGGCTGAACCTATCTGTCATCGAAACTATTCCCATTTCAGACCGGATCAAACTTGGGTTGCCCGGCCGTGACGAGGATCTGGATAATTTCTGCCAATCACTTAGAAACATGGGCGCGGCGGGGATTCCCATCCTCTGCTATAACTTTATGGCCGTGTTCGATTGGTTGCGGACGTCCACTACCACCCGTGGTCGAGGCGGGGCGTTGGTCATGGGCTATGACCATGACCTAATGAAGGATGCGCCCCTAACCTACGCGGGTGTTGTAACCGATGAGCAGATGTGGGACAATTTTGAGTATTTCCTCAAGCGAGTTGTCCCCGTGGCTGAAGAGGCCAAAGTCAAACTGGCCCTCCACCCGGACGACCCCCCCATATCGCCCATTAGGGGTCTGGCCAGGATAATGCGCAGCGTAGAGGCTTTCAAGCGGGTGATCGATATGGTGCCCAGTGACTATAACGGGATCACCTTTTGTCAGGGCTGCTTTGCCGAAATGGGGGGCGTGGATATACCGGCTACCATCCGCTATTTTGGCGAGCGAGGGAAGATTTTCTTTGTCCACTTCCGAGATGTGAGAGGAAGCGTTCCCGTCTTCGAGGAGACCTTCCACGATGAGGGGGATACTGACATGGCCGCGGCCATGCGGGCCTATCTG
The DNA here is from genome assembly GCA_964442805.1 of uncultured Anaerolineales bacterium. Lineage (GTDB taxonomy): Bacteria > Chloroflexota > Anaerolineae > UBA7937 > UBA7937 > CAYUAM01. The sequence continues at coordinate 3,031 of CAYUAM010000116.1, forward strand.
CACATCGGCTTTGACGGCCCAATGCGGCCCGATCATGTTCCGACTCTGGAAGGCGAGCCCAACGATGCCCCCGGCTACATGGTCCTGGGCCGGCTATACGCCGTTGGCTATATGAAAGGGCTGATCGATGCTATCAACTCGGAGGCCTAGTTGGGATGCTGGGTAGAGGAGAAACCCTTCGCTGACCATAAGCCGCAAGGCTATTGCCGATGCCAAATAGGCCGGTTCCCTCTGGGGGGGAGCCTACCATGTTCCAGGGTATCTTCCATACCATCACTATGCCGCTGGACAAATGGAAGACCTTTAAGGTGATGGGAAGCAAAAAGAGGATATCTTTCGTCAAAGCCTCAGCAGGGCTCTTCCCTTCCAGGCCATCGTGAGAGCGGTCGTAGTTGTAGTATTAGATCCACTTTGAGGTCTCTCTTTTCCAAGGGATAGAACTCCTCGCCACGGTGGGTAGTGAAGTTGTTAGCCGTTTGGCGTAGGATCTGGTCTTCTGTCAGAATCTTTTGTGCTTCTCTGTAGAGGGAATAATCTCTCTGCCATACCATAGGGTGAGGTTCTTCCTCACCTGGTACCGAGGCCCGTAGGATTTTCTGTGGTTGGCTCTTGACCCCCTACTCAGGGATAGATTCGCACCTTGGTCAACCGAGCGCGGTCGGCCCTGGGCTGACCATCCTCGCCTAACAATGGTAGTGTCTGGCCCGTAGCCGGATGGGCAACGAGCACCTCCAGATCGTAAGCGCCGTCCGGGACGCCGGTCAGGGTTAGCAAGTAGACTTCCTGCTCCAGATTGCCCTTGGCTTGGGCCATCACCTTGCCCGCCTCGTCCGTTAGTTGAACGGTGACCTGATATGGCCCTTCACCTTCCCAATGCAGTGTCACCTGCAGTTGCTCGCGGGGGGATAGGGCCAGCCGATCCAGGCTGTAGCCGGTCAGCGCCACCGGTCCAAAGTCAAGCCGCAGGGGCTTAGCGGCGGGCAGGACGGAAACCTGGCCAAAGCGCACGTTATCCCTGCCTTCGCTCGTCTCTAGTCGCCGGCCTGTCTGGGGATCGTAGAGCCCCACTTCCCACACCGCCCGGTCGGGGGCGTAGGCGGCCTCGGGTAGGGCCACCAGGTAGGGATTGGCGACCACTTGGCCTGGCGCCCACTGCCCGGTGGGCCAAGCGCCCAGGCCTGGCGGGCCGTCACGTTGCGCGATCACCCTGTCGTATTCACCCAGCAGGTGGACAAAGACGGCATAGTCATAATCCATCCGCCCCAGGGCCTGCCAATAGAGGGTCAGCGCCAGGACATCGCCGGGCCGAGCGGAACCCTCGCCGGCCACGGCACCCAGCAGGCGGATTTTCCCGTCGAAATCCACATCGAGGCGGATGGCCCCGTCGGGCAGGCCATGGGCAGTCGGCTCGACCAGAGTGGCACGGGGCAAGCGCCGCTGGTACACTGTCATGGGAGAGCCCCAGAAGCGTGGGTCTTCGAAGGCCTGGACCGGCGTGTAGGCCGCCTGGAACCAGGGGTCGGCGCGCAGGTCGTAGGCGTAAAGCGGGGAGATGGCAGTCAGCGCCAGGTAGTCGGGCTGGTAGCGCAGCAACGCCCAGTAGAGGTCGCCGCGGGCTACCGCAGAAGCCACCTCCGGCTCCAGCAGCCCCAGGAAATCGACCATGGAGCGCTCGGCGTAGTATCCTATGACCCCCACCTCGGTCACACCTACCACTGCGTCGGCTGGGGTATGATCGCGCAGCCACCGCCCCACCTGCTGGTAGAGGTCCACCTTGGTTTCCGGTAGCACCTTGCTGACCGGATACTCAGGCGGCGGGGCCGGCCCCTCCAGGGCCTGCACCATGGCCCAATCTGACCTGACGACGGCTGCTAGCAGGGCCATGGCCCATAGCCCACCCACTCCCCAGGCCACGCTACGGTGGAACCCTTTCCGCTGAGCCAGCCACCGTGCGCCCTTCACGATGCCGAGCGCGGCGGAACAGACCAGGCCGGGGACAAGAGGCACGTAGTACCATTGGTAGGGCGTCACGCCCAGGAGGGCGTAACCTACCAGGTGGGCCGCCCCCCAGGCCACGACCAGGCGCACCCATGGCGCCTCCCGCCACATGACGATCAATCCAATCACGATTGCCGGGACGAATAGCCAGTAGAGCGGGCTTTGGGCCAGGCGGGCACGAGCCAGGACCTCCAGGCCTTGCACATAGGTAGTGTGGGGGTAAAAACCGGTGATGCCTAGTGCCGACTGGGCGATCTTGGCCCCCAGGGTGGCCGGCAGCGGCGACCAGAACTGCCAGGTCAGCCAGGCCAGGAAGGGCAGGAGTCCAGCGACGTAGACCCCCACCGCGCTCAAGGCCACCCGCCACGTTGCCCCTGCGTATGGCCCTTCCCCTGGCGCTGGATTGAAGAGCCGGCGCAACCGATAGTTGGATCTGGGATCCAACCGAAGCAAAAGGCCGACAGCATAGTCGGCGGCCACGACAGCGGCGAGGATCAGGCCGTCGCCCCGCGTGAGGGTGGCCAGGGCCAGCAGGGCCGCCGTCCAAAGCAGCCGCCCCCTCCGGTAAGCGACCATCGCCCCCATGGCCAACGCCAGTAAGACGCCCGTCTCCAGGCCAAGGCTCAGCCATAGCAGCGGATAGGCAATCAGGAACAGCGCGGCCAAGGCACCCACGCACGGGGCCTTTTCACCGCAGGCTAATAGGAAGAGGAGCGTGGCGGCACTCCAAAATGCGACTGCCGATAGCGTGTTCGCCAAGGTTGGCAGGTCCGGCCAGACCAGTGCGCCGGCAGCCAGCAGCAAGGCGTAGAGGGGAGCCGTTGTGCTCAAGATCGGACGGCCCACATTGTAGGTGAACCCCTGCCCCCTGGCGAGGTTGTGGGCGTAGCGGTAGGTGATGAAGGCATCGTCCACGGCTAGGGAATGGAGGGCGATGCCCAGTGCCAGCGCGACAAAAGCCAGCAAGCTTAAGGTTGCCACATCGCCAATGCGGGGCCAGCGGCAGACTTGTTCCGCCCTTTTTTCTCTATGTATTTTCGGGGAATCGAGAGGCATAGTATCTCAGCCTTACCTCTGATGGGCCTCATCGAAAAATGTGAGAAGGAGAGCGGAAGAGCGGGCCGTTGGCCTTGACAGTATGGCCCGAATAGGTATAGTAGGAGTAGCAGCGGCTCCCATCTTTGCACCCCAATACGCGTAGAGGCTCTCCGCCGCTAGAGGCTGAGCGATCATCAGCCCCGCGTGACTATTATATCATGGTCCCTATAATCCTCTCAAACCGATTTGGTTGGGTATGGGGCCTTTCTTCCTGCCAGGCGCACAAGAGCCCCATGGAATCTCTAGGGAGTCGCATGTATACTTGTCGGGGCGATAAGCAGGGGACGAATCATCGGCTTTGTCAAAGGGGCCAGACGTGGTAAA
>CAYUAM010000117.1:0-6364 GCA_964442805.1 uncultured Anaerolineales bacterium
CTCCGTCATCTCCTGGAACTCCTCGTCGGTGAGCCCCTTGAAGGTCTTCCCCATCTCCAGGAATTCTCCCCGCTCCTCGTCCCTGGCCGCCAGGTGGTAGTTGGAGAGCCAGCTGTGGCGGCGGCCATAGCCCCAGTCGGCGGCCACGATGACCAGGTCCAGGGAGAGGGCGCGCTTTATCTTGAGCCAGGCCTTGCCCCGCACGCCAGGGGTGTATACGCTATCCAGCCTCTTGGCCATGAGCCCCTCGTGGCCGGCCTCATAGGACTCCTGGGCGAAGGCCTCTCCCTCCTCCAGGCTCTGGGGCACCAGCCTCTCCACCGTCTGGAGGCTCCCCTTCACCTCCTGAAGGGCTGCCCAGCGCGCCTGGTTGGATAGATCGACCAGGCTCTCCCCATCGCCATAGAGGAGGTCGAACAGATATAGTCGAATGGGCACCTCCCTCATCGCCTCCACTAGGTTATGGATGCGACGGAAGCGGCGCATCAGGTGCTGGAAGGGGAGGGGGCGCCCCTCGGCGTCCACGGCGATGGCCTCGCCCTCCAGGATGGCCGAATGGGCCTGGAGGCCCCCCCGCACTTGCTCTACCATCTCCGGTAGGCTGCCCGTCACCTCGGAAAGGTTGCGGGAGTAGATGCGCACCTCCTCTCCTTCCTTATGGATCTGCACTCGGGCCCCATCGAGTTTATACTCCAGGGCGGTCTTACCTCTATGTTCCTGGAGGGCCTGGGCCACATCCTCGGCCATGGCTGCCAGCATGGGCTTGAGGGGGCGGAAGACCTGGGGTTTGACCTCCTGCAGACCTGGCTGGCCCTGGGTGAGGGCTAAGAGGGCCACTTGGCCCAGGTCGCCGCAGAGCATGTTGGCTCGCTGCACTAACTTCCGGGGAACCTCCACCGCTTGGGCGATGGCCTCCAGCACTATCCCCTCGCTGGCGCCGTGGCGCATCTCCCCCAGGACGTTCTTGACCAAATATTTGGCCTCCACCGGCGTGGCTCGTGAGAGGAGGGAGGCTAAGAGTTCCTCCTTGCGGCGGCGGGAGCCCGGCCCGGCGGCCTGGGCGATCTCCTCGAAGGTGGAATAGACCTCCAGGAGGGAGAGGGGTGGCCCCTTTTGAGGTTCGACCCTGGCCTTTTCCAGGAGGAGTTGGGCCCACTCCCCAGCGTCCACCGCTTGGGCCTGGATGGCGGCCAGCACTTCTTTGCTCGGGGCGGTGAGGTTTTGGAGTATCTTGGAGACAGCCCGCCAACTGACATTCAAGGACCGCTCGTCCCATTCCGGGAAGACTTGACCGATGAGGAGCCGAACGCCAGGGGCTATCTCCTCGCTCCTCAATTCCCTCAGGAATTGGGCGATGAGGGCGGTCAGTTCCAGCCTCTTCTTGGTCCTCTCCAGCCTCTCCCCTAGAGAGGCCAAAACGGCGAAAGGGGTCTCGGTCATCGCTATTTATTATACCCTCTGGATACACCTGAGGCAACGCCTTGGCCCTTGCCCAGGCCGCCAGTATGGGTTACAATGGATAATATTATGGGAAAGTTAGGTCGGCTTCTAGCCAAGAGGCGTGAGGAGAGGGGCCTCTCCTTCGGCCGCATAAAGGAGGCCACCGGCATAAGCGAGGAATACGTCCGCGCCCTGGAGAGGGAGGAGTTCCAGGCCTTCCACAGCCAGGCAGAGGCCATGAGTTACCTGCGCGCCTACGCTCGATACTTGGGGCTCGACCCCCGGGAGGTAGGCTCCTTGCTAGGGGTGAAAGAGGTTAAGGCGGCTCCCCCCCAGCCTAGCCGGGAAGAAAGCCCGCCCCTCTCTCCCCTTTTTCGGCCCCTGGTGGCGGCGCTGACCGCTCTCCTCTTGATAGGCCTCCTGGCCCTGGCCTATTTGGTCCTCTTCCGCGGGTGAAGATGGCCCCTTTGAGCCGGCGGCAGTTCTTGCTCAGGGGAGCGGCGCTCCTGGGGGGCCTGACCTTGGGCTGTCGAAGGAACCGACCTTTGACCACAGGGGAGGCTTCTCCGACGCAAGAGGGTGAGGTTACTCCCACCTCCTCTCCTTTCCCATCGCCCGTCCCGATGGCTACCTCCCCAGTTCTCCCCCCCTTGCAGGCCGTGATCATCGAGCATGCCCCCCGGAGGGCAGAAGGGCTGGACTATTTCTTGGCCCAGAACGGAGTGGGGTTCGACCTCATCCGGCCCTATGAGGGGGAGCCCTTTCCTCCCTTGGAGCGCTACGGGGCGGTCATCTCCTCGGGAGGGCCCATGTCGCCCCAGGAGTTCGAGGCCCCGGAATATGGCTTCTTGCAGGAAGAGAAACGGTATCTTCTGGAGGCCATAGATAGGGGAGTGGCCATCTTGGGCCTCTGCTTGGGCCATCAACTCCTGGCTTACGCCCTGGGGGGAGAGGTGAAACAGGGGGCGGAGGCGGAGGTGGGTTGGTTCGAAGTCGCCCTCACCGAGGAGGGCAAAGGCGACCCTCTTTTTGCCGGAGTGGAGCAAAGGTTTTATGTCTTTCAATACCACATCGATCAGGTGACCAGGCTGCCGGAGGGGGGAGTGAACCTGGCCCGTTCGCCCCTCTGCCCCATCCAAGCCTTCCGCTATGGGGACAAGCCGGCCTGGGGCTTGCAGTTCCATCCCGAGGTCCGGCCTCCTCAGGCGGAGGAGATCCTCCGCGGCGGGGGGCGGCTCCCGGTGGAGGATGTGGAAGGGATGGTGGCCCGAGGTTACCAGGTCTATGGCCCGGCTCAGGCCAAGATATTCGAGAACTTTTTCCTGCAAGCGAGGCGTTCTCTAGCATGCGTTGGATAGCATTGGCATTGGCTTTAACCCTCGTTGGTTGTTCGGGCTCCCTCTTTTCACCTACCGCGGAGCCTTCTCCTATGGTCGCGCCCACCGATACCCCTCTCCCGGCCGCGCCCTCGCCCACGCCTGCTCCTACCAGCACCCCTTCTCCCCTCCAGCCGCTGGCCCTTACCCCCCTTTGGCGATTCTCCGCCAACCAGGTGGTCTGGGATGTGGGGGTGGCCGACCTGGATGGGGATGGAAAGGAGGAAGTGGCCGCCGCCTCCCAGGATAAGATGGTCTATCTTCTGGATGGGGAGGGCCGACCTTTATGGTCCTATGCCGCCCGGGCGGCCGTATATACCCTGTCCCTGGCCGACCTGGAGGGGGATGGCAGGGGAGAGGTCATCGCCGGCTCGGACGACAATCACGTCTATGTTCTAACCCATGAGGGCCGGCTCCGGTGGAGTTATGAGACCGGGAGCCGGGTGACCAAGGTGGCCGCATATGACCTCGATCAGGATGGCCAAAAGGAGGTCCTGGCCTCCTCTTGGGACGGCTACCTTTACCTCTTGACCCCGGCGGGGGAATTGCGCTGGAGGGCTCTTTTGGGGAGCGGCGCCACCGATATCGAGGTCTTCGACTTGCAAAAAGGCGGTTCCCCGGAGATAATAACCGCCTCGGAGGAGGGAGAGATAAAGGCTTGGACGGCCCAGGGCCAGCCCCTTTGGAGTTATAAGGCGGGCGGTTATCCGCGCCAAGTGGCCCTCACCCCTTCCGGGGAGGTCGCTGCCGGCTCCAGCGACGGCTCCCTCTACCTCTTGGCTCCCGATGGTGCCCTTCGCTGGCGCCATCGCATAGGGAGCAGCATCCCCAGCCTCCAGGTCGCTGACTTAGGGGGGGCGAGCCAAATAGTCCTGGGTTCCGGGTATGACGATGGCCGGGTCTATCTGATAGATGGGGAGGGTCGAGGGCGCTGGGCTTCCGAAATGGGGGGCGGGGTATGGGCCTTGGAGGTACTCGACTTGGATGAGGATGGGGAGGAAGAGATCGTCGCTGCGGGGGATGGGGGTTGGGCCTGCATCTTCGACCTCTACGGGAGGCGACGGGATTGCCTCCAGGTGGGGGGGAGGATCCACGGCCTTTTGGCTTTAGATGACCACAAGGTCATTCTTCGTTCCGGGAACGAGGTAGTGGCCCTGGAGGTGAGCCCCTCGGGGGAGGAAGGGGATGCCTATCCTAAACCCGTTAGCCTACCTGCGGGCTCCTTGCCTCCGGCGGAGGTCCCCGATGATCTCATCGAACTGGTGGCCGTGGGGGATATCCTGCTTTGCCGCACCATGGAGGAGAGGATGAACCAATATGGCCTGGATTACCCCTTCGCCGCCACGGCGGAACTCCTGCGTTCCGCCGACATCGCCATCGGCAACCTGGAATGTCCCCTCTCCACTCAGGGGGAGCCCATAGATAAACCTTTCCTTTTCCGGGCCCATCCCCGGAATTTGGCCGCCCTCACAGAGGCCGGCTTCGACGTGATCAGCCTGGCCAATAACCACCTCCTCGATTTCGGCCCCCAGGCCATGAGGGAAACCCTGGAGGGTTTGGAGGGGAATGGCCTTCGATATGTGGGCGCGGGCCCGGAAGCCCATGCCCCCCTCATGGTGGAGGTCAAGGGACGGACCATCGCCTTCTTGGCCTATGCGGCCATCCGATGGAAAGGATCCCCGGAGGTGCCCACGGAGGAGGAGATAGCGTTCGCCGAGGTGGATAGGATAAGGGAGGAGGTCAAGGAAGCCAAAAAGAAGGCCGACCTGGTGGTGGTGATCATGCATCTGGGGAAGGAGTATCAGGAATACCCGGATGAGGAGCAGTTGGCCGTCTCCCGGGCGGCGGTGGAGGCGGGGGCGGCTTTGGTCATCGGCCACCACCCCCACGTGGTCCAGGAGGCCGCGCCCTATGGGGGCGGATTCATCGCCTATAGCCTGGGCGATTTCGTCTTCGATATGCCTTGGGAGGAGGAAGGGGCCATCCTGCGAGCCTTCTTGGGCCCCGGAGGGGTGGAGAGGGTGGAGTTGATCCCCGTTCAAATCGCGGAGGGAGTTCAGCCTCGCTTCCTAGTCGATGAGGAAGGTAAACCGGTGGTTCACCTGGTCTATGAGCGGCCCCCCTTCCACCAGGAGGTGGTCCTGGGCCATTCTTCTGAAGGGCGGCCCCTGGTGGCCCACCGTTTCGGCTGGGGGGAGAAGAAGGTGGTCCTGGTGGGAAATGTCCACGGGGGGACGGAGGAGAACACCTATCGCCTCATGAGGGCGGTGGTGGAGCATTATGAGGATAACCCCGGCCAGGTGGCTCCCCAGGTCACCCTTTGGGTCATCCCCACCATCAACCCCGACGGCCTGGCAAATGGCAGCCGGCTTAACGCCCGGGGCGTAGACCTGAACCGCAACGCTGATACCGACCAAGATCCCTGTCCGGATAACGATTGGAGCCAAGATACCATGGATTCGGATGGCCTGGTCCCCGGTGGGGGAGGGGAAGCCCCCTTCTCCGAAGTGGAGAGCCGCCTCCTGCGGGACTTCCTGGCCGATGCCCAGGTGGCCATCTTCTACCACAGCCAAGGGGGGATGGTCTTGGCCGGAGGGTGCGGCCAGGGCCCCTCTCAGGAGTTGGCCCACCTCTTGGCCCAGGCCACCGGCTACCGGGAGTCCTCCTGGAGCGCCTATCCGGTTACCGGCAACATGGTGGATTACCTAACTCAACAGGGGGTCGCCGCCGTGGAGGTGGAACTCTCTAACAAGGTGGATATAGAATTAGAGCGCAATCTGCGGGGCATCCAGGAAGCGATGGAGTCCATAGAGGAGGTCATCGGGCAATGACGGTCAATTGTCGGCGGGCCATGATCGCGCTCCTCCTGGGGGTCTTGCTCCTCTTGGCCGCTTGTAGTGGGACATCGCCGACCCCTACCCCTACCGCCTTCCCGACTTCCACGCCCACCTTGGAGCCCACTCCCCTCCCTACGCCCACCCCCACCAATACCCCGATCATCCCCACCCCCACCGCCCAGTTGACCGGGAGCGTCGTTCTCGATGAGGAGAATAGCACCATCTATCGCTACCCTCCAGGAAAATTCCTCCACCCCCTGCGCATGGCCGTCCGGGGGGAGGAGGCCTATGTCCTGGATGGCGGGGCCTTGAAGGCGGTGGACCTCGAGGAGGCGAAGGCCTGGCGGGTCCTTTCTCCTCCCAAGAACTCTGTAGAAGATGTGCCCATAAAGGAACTGGGAGACCTGGCCCTGGCCTCCAACGGTTCCCTTCTCCTCCTGGATCGTTCCGGGGACCTTTACCGTTATTCCGCCTCGGGGAGGTGGAGCCTGGAGAGGATGGCTACCATGCCCGGAGCCTCCCCGCGTCAATACCTGGCCTCGGTGGCCACAGACGAGGAGGATATCTTCCTTTTGGACATAAACCTGGGACAGATCTGGCGTCATCAGGAGGAGGCGGAGGTGGTGGTCGAGAACACCTACCTGAAGCCCCACCTCGACCCCGTCGGCCGCTGTGGCGTTCTCGTCTTGCATGTGGGGGGCGTCGTCGGTG
>CAYUAM010000118.1:0-6233 GCA_964442805.1 uncultured Anaerolineales bacterium
CCATCTGGCGCATATTTTTGGCCCCAGGCCAGGAGTTGATCTAGAGTATAGACCATCTGCCTGGAGTAGGCCGCCAATTCGTATTCGGGGGCGTGATAGAGGGCCCCGAAGGGACAAGCCTCCACGCAGAGGCCGCAGAAGAGGCAGGCCGAGAAATCCCATTGGTAACTTTGGGGGACGAACTGGCCGTCCCTCTTCTCCTCGGCCCTAACTACGGCGATCACCCCCACCGGGCAGGTGCGGGCACAGATGCCGCAGCCGGTACATTTGAGTATCCCCGTTTCCGGGTTGGTGAGTTGCATGAGCCCTCCCCGGAAGCGGGGAAACATGGCCATCCTCTCCTCCGGGTACTGAATAGTGAATGTCCCCCGGCTGCCTGGCCGCTTCCGCGCATAGAGGCCCTCCGGGGCGTAGCGACGAGGAAACCTCCCCAGGTCATGGAGGTAACTCTCCAAGAAGTGTTTTAAAGTAACCGATAGACCTTTTACGATGCCATACATGGTCTCAGATCCTCAGTGAGGCCTGCTTCTTCACCGTCTGCCGGAAGAAGAGGGCCTCCAGGGCCAGGAAGGCGGCGAAGAGGACGGCGTTGGCCGCCAGGAAGGCCCCTACCCGGACACCAAGCCCCAGGTTTTGAGTCAGGCTCAGGGCTAAGCCGCTGAGGAGCAAATTGGCCAAGGCGATGATGACCAAGACCTTCCAAGAGAAGCCCATCAGTTGATCCACCCGTAGACGGGGGAGGGTGAATCGCAACCACATGAGGACGAAATATAGGGCATAAGCCTTGATGAAGAACCAGATATAAGGGGGCAGGAGGGGTCCCTGCCACCCTCCCAGAAACAGGGTGGTGGCGATGGCGCAGACCAGGAAAGCGTTGACATATTCAGCCAGGAGGAACATGGCATATTTTATGCCCGAATATTCGGTATGATAGCCGGCTATGATCTCCGACTCGGCCTCGGGGAGGTCGAAGGGGGAGCGGTTCACCTCGGCCACGGCGCTGATCAAGTAGAGGAGGAAGGCCAAGGGTTGCAAGAGGATGAAGGGGATCTGGCTTTGGCCCTCCACGATCCTGACCATGGAGAGGGAGCCAGCCAGCATGATCACCCCGATGGCGGAAAGGACCATGGGCACCTCGTAACTTATCATCTGGGCCACAGCCCGCATCCCCCCCAGGAGGGAGTATTTGTTGCGCGAGGACCAGCCAGCCAATAGTATGGCTATGGTGGCCAGGGAGGAAACGGCCACGATATAGAGGAAGCCGATGTTGAGGTCGGCGGCCACCATGCCCCGGCCGAAGGGTATGACCGCCAAGATCAAGAAGGTGGGGACGAGGATGATGATAGGGGCCAAGTTGTAGATTAGGCGGTCGGCCTGGGCGGGGGTAATATCCTCCTTGGTGAGCATCTTGATCATATCGGCGATGGCCTGCAACACTCCCAAGGGGCCCACCCGGTTGGGCCCATACCGGTCTTGAATGCGGCCTACCACCTTCCTCTCCACCCAGTTAATGGCGATGATGGTGAAGAGGGCAAAGCCCACCAGGATGAATATGGTGAGGAACATCATGATCAGGGCCACTGTCCAAGGGGGGAGGTATCGGCTCAAGAAGTCGGCCAGCCACCGGCTCAAGTTGACGAAGAGGTCGTTTAGGGCCTCCATTATCTGTCCACTTCTCCTAACACTATATCTATGCTACCCAAGATGATCACCACATCGGCAACCTTGTGGCCGCGGCAAAGGTAGGGCAAGACGGTGAGGTTGATGAAGGTGGGGGAGCGGATCTTATAACGGTAGGGGTTGGCGCTCCCGTCGGATACCAAGTAGAAGCCTAATTCCCCCTTGGGGGACTCGATGCGGTGATAGGCCTCTCCTTCAGGAGGCTTGAAGACCCGAGGGAGTTTTACGCAGAACTCCCCTTCAGGGATCTGCTCTAGCGCTTGTTCCAGGATCTTGGTGCTCTGGCGCATCTCCTGAATGCGCACCATGTACCGGTCGTAGACGTCGCCGTTCTTGCCTAAGGGCACCTCGAAGTCGAAACGGTCGTAGATGGAATAGGAGTCCACCTTGCGGATATCGTAGTCCACCCCCGAGGCCCTGAGGAGGGGGCCGGTGCAACTGTGGGCAACGGCTACCTGGGGCGGCAATAACCCCACCCCTTGGCACCTTATGCGCAGGATCTCGTTATCGGTGAGGAGTCGCTCTAGTTCGTCGATGAATCCTGGCAGGGTAGCCACTAACTCCTTCAGTTCGGGCACGAACTCTGGCGGCAAGTCATAGCGCAAGCCGCCGAAGCGCATATAGTTGCACATCATCCGCGAGCCGGAGGCCATCTCGAAGAGGTCCAGGATCCGCTCCCGTTCCTCCAGGCCATAGAGCATAGGGGTGAAGAAGCAGCCCAAATCGTTCAAGAGGGCCCCAATGGCCACAGCGTGGTTGACGATGCGGGTGAGTTCCACCATGATGATGCGGATATACTCCGCCCGCTCCGGCACCTCTATCCCGGCCAATTTCTCCACTGCCATGACGTAGGCCAGGTTATTGGACATGGAGCAGATGTAATCCAGGCGGTCGGTATAGGGGATATTCTGCAGATAGGTGTTGCGCTCCCCGATCTTCTCTTGGCAGCGATGGAGGTAGCCCATCACCGGCTCCAGGTCGAGGATGGTCTCCCCATCCAGGGTGGCGATCATGCGGAAGACCCCGTGGGTGCTGGGGTGCTGGGGGCCCAGGTTTATGGTGATGGTCTCGGTTTCTAGCGCCCTCTCGACGGCCATCTATTCAGCCTCGCTGCCCTTCTCCAGCCCCTCTATGGGAAAATCTTTGCGCAGGGGGTGGCCTTCGTACCCCTCCCAAAGGAGGATGCGCTTGAGATCGGAATGGCCAGAGAAACGGATGCCCATGAGGTCATAGACTTCCCGCTCCTGGAAACCAGCCCCCGGCCAGAGGGGGGTCAGGGAGGGGACCTCCGCGTCCTCCTTAGAGGCGTGGACCTTGAGGATCAAGGGACCCCTCTTCTCCCTCATGGAGAAGAGATGGTAAACCACCTCGAAACGCTCCGGGTAGTCCACCCCGGTGACGGCGGAGAAGTAGTCGTAACCTTCCTCCTCCTTCAAGTAGCGGGCCACCTCCAGCAGGGCCTCCGCCTTCACCAAGATGGCCGGGTCCTTCCCCTCCAGGCAGTCGAGGATGGCCTGCGGAAACTTCTCCGACAATAGTTGGTATGTTTCCTTTGAGGTGTTCATTCTTTGGGGATAACCAAGCCTCTGGGGCCCAACTCCGGGACCGGCACCTCTCGCTTTACCCCTCGACGGTACCAGGGAGAGGCCAATATGGTCTGCCCGTCGATCTTCTCCTGGAGTTTGATCAGTCCTTGCAAGAGGGCCTCCGGGCGGGGAGGACAACCAGGCACGTAAACATCTACCGGCAGATAGAGGTCTATGCCGTTCAGCACGTTATAGGTGTCCTTGAAGGGGCCGCCGGAGATGGCGCAGGCCCCCATGGCCAGGACATATTTAGGTTCCGGCATCTGGTCGTAGAGGCGCACCACCTGGGGGGCCATCTTCTTGGTCACCGTGCCGGCGATGATCATAAGGTCGGCTTGGCGGGGGGTGGGACGCATCATCTCCATGCCGAAGCGGGCGGTGTCGAAGCGGGAGGCGGCGGTGGCTATCATCTCGAAGGCGCAGCAGGCCAAGCCGAAGGCCATGGGCCATACTGAGGAGCGCCGCCCCCAGTTATATAATTTGTCGATGGTGGTAATGAGGACGTTGCGGCGGATCTGTTCAGCGATATGCTCTTCTTCGGTCATCAGACCCACTCCAAGACGCCCTTACGCCAGGCGTATATAAGCCCCCCAACCAAAATGGCCAAGAATATGAACATCTCCAGCAGGGCCAAAAGGCCCAGTTGGTTATAGGCTACCGCCCAAGGGTATAGAAAGACGGTCTCGATATCGAAGATGACGAAGATCAGGGCGTAGATATAGTATTGGACGCGGAAGCGTACCCAGGTTTCCCCTATAGTCTGGAGGCCGCACTCATAGGTGGCTCGCTTTACCGGGCTGGGCTTCTTAGGCCGCACGAGGAAAGAGAAAAAGAGAGCCGCTATGGGGAAGAGGATGGCTACTATAAGTAAGAGTCCTATGAGAGCGTATGGCGATAGCAAGGCTCCCTCCTCAAAACTTTGGGCATTATATCATAACCCTTCCTAAAAATCAACCCGCGATATGAAGTGCGGCGGGATTTGATATAATGGGAGGGAGGAAAAGTGAGTCAGGTTATGGCTGGGCGAGCACTCCGCGCTAACATAATAGGCCCTCCAGATAGCCAGCGCTGGGACGACTTCCTGAAGTCGGTGGGAGGACACCTCCTCCAATCCTACCTCTGGGGGGAGTTCAAATCCCGTTTCGGCTGGCGGCCCTATCGGCTGGCCTTGGAAGCGGAGGGGGATATCCTGGCCGGGGCCCAGATCCTGGTCCGTCCTTCACCCCTGGGAGGGCTGGCCTATATCCCCAAGGGGCCAGCCATGGTTGGCAAGGGGGGGCCTCTATCGGCGCTATGGCCTCACCTTCACCGCCTAGCCCGGGAGGCCGGTTCCGCCTTCCTCCATCTGGAACCCGATTGGGAGGAAGGGAGTTTTGAGGAAGCGCTAAGAAGGGCCGGTTTTCGCCCCAGCAGGATTAACATACAGCCCCGCACCACCTTGGTGGTGAACCTGGAGTCGGACTGGGAAGCCATCTTAGCGCGGATGAAGCCCAAGACCCGTTACAACATCCGCTTGGCCGAGCGGAAAGGGGTGGAGGTGAGGGAAGGAAAAGAGGAGGATATGGAGGCCTTCTATGGCCTTCTGCGCCTCACTGGCCGGAGGGATGGCTTCGCCATCCACAGTCTGGAGTACTACCGGGAGGCCTGGCGCGCCTTCGCCCCCCAAGAGATGGCCATCTTGCTTCTGGCCTCCTATGCTGGCCAGGTCATAGCGGGGTTGATGGCCTTCGCCTTCGGAAAGCGGGCCTACTACTTCTATGGTGCCTCCTCCGATGAATACCGCCATTTGATGCCCAACCACCTCTTGCAATGGGAGGCCATGCGCTGGGCCAAGGAGAGGGGGTGCTCCACTTACGACCTCTGGGGCATCCCCGATGAGGTAGCGGTGTGGGGGGAAAGGGAGGAGTTCCTCCATCGCCGCGGGGGGCTATGGGGGGTCTATCGGTTCAAGCGTGGTTTTGGGGGAGAGGTGGTCCGCACCATCGGAGCCTATGATTTCCCCTACTCTGGGGTCCGATACTTTCTCCTGACCAAGGCGGCCTCTCGGCTGCGCGCCGTCTTCCCTTAAATCCGGTTAGTCTGGCAAAATGTGACCACACAGGCTCATTTGGAGAAGTAACCATGAAGACTCTAACCCAGCCTGACGAGATGGCGGACTACGAGCACGCTCCTCTGGGCCTCGTGGATAGACCGCCTGGCCATCTATTGTCCCATTTAAGGGGGGAGAAAATGCCCCCTTGACGTGATAGATTTCCCGTGTTATACTATGAATTGCCAATGGGTGATCCCCCGTTGGTAGGACGCTCCCCTTGACCCCTCCAAGGAAGAGGGGAGTCGTCCGCTAGTTTCCAAGTGGGGATGGGGGGACTCGAACCCCCACCGTGCCTAAGCACACCTACTCCCAAGGTAGGTCTGCACGCCAATTGCAGCACATCCCCACGTGTAGAGGACTGAGCGTACCCGCTATGTACGCTCAGTCCTTTCGCCAAATGTCAACAGTTCAGCCTGCGTCCCCTCACCAACAAGCCGCCATGTCCGTCCTCCGATGTTCTGGAACAGATGACGGTTCTTTGTCAGCGAAGAATTGACTGATGCTTCGGGAGTTTCGGTTTGCAATGTCAGGCCACCAGCCGACATCCTTTTCCATATCTCAGTGACATGCAACGGGCGTCCAGCTCGACCAAGGATTGTCAACGCCGCGTTCTTTATGGACTTCCCCTTGAACTCAGAGGCCGAAGGCTTCGATGTGCCCCTTTCCAAATCCAGGATTGCGCGGTAGTGCTCCAAAGCTTCCTGAAGAGCCTGGATTCGCCCATCGAGACCGGTTCGCTGACCCAAGAGGCCATCTAACTCCCTTTGTGTATCCGTGACCCGTTGTTCCAACATATCGACCAACTTGTCCATGTGTCATCTCCTCATTGTAACTATTGTAGATAACATAAGTGGTTACATCCTGCATAGCACTAT
>CAYUAM010000119.1:0-6161 GCA_964442805.1 uncultured Anaerolineales bacterium
TTGAAATGGGAGGAGGGAGATGACCACATATGAGGAGAGGATGCAGATCCTCAAGATGATCGAGGAGGGACAGATCACCGCTGAGGAAGGGGCCAAACTCCTAGAGGCCTTGGAGGAACCCACCCCGGAAAGGAAAGAAGACCCCGCCCGCTGGTTCCGGGTGCGGGTCACCGATATGTTCACCGGGAAGCAGAAGGTGAACATAAACCTCCCCCTCAGGCTGGTGAATATCGGGGCCAAGATGGGGGCCAAATTTGCCGCCCCCTTCGACTTGGATGTGGAGGAGATCCTGCGGGCAGTGAGAAAGGGGGCGCAAGGCAAGATCGTAGACGTGGAGGACACCGAGGATGGCGAGCGAGTAGAGATCTATATAGAATAGGGAGCGCACAGCAGGGATATGGAAAGGGGGCAAAATGATACGACGGCTCTTGCTTCGCTGGTTGATTAACGCCTTGGCCATCTATGTGGCGGCCAAGGTTGTGCCCGGCATCTACGTGCAGGACGAAAGGGCCATCGTCTTCGTGGCCCTAATATTGGGGTTGGTGAACGCCTTGGTCCGGCCTCTGGTCAAGTTAGTAACCTGTCCCCTCATCATCTTGACCCTGGGGCTATTCATCTTCGTCGTCAACGCCTTGATGCTGGGACTTACCGCTTGGGTGGCCGGGCAACTAGGCATAGGCTTTGGAATAGCCAACTTCTGGGCTGCTTTCTGGGGAGCCTTGGTGATCAGCCTGGTGAGCCTGGCTCTCACCCTCTTGATACGGGGAGAGGAGAAAGAGAAGCCAGGATGGTAAGGCCGACGTCTAGCAACTCGAAAGGCGACCCAGCAAGGGGCCGCCTTTAAGTCTATTTTGATTTGATCGTTCGAACACAGGCTCTAGCCTTGCGACCGGGTAGAGTGACCCCATCGTCGATTCCCCTGAAATGATTAGGCGGAAAGCCATCCTCAGAAGATGCTTCTCCTGTTGTGTTTGTCCTGCTCACGCCAAAGGCACCAGCTCACGAGATGCCAGGAGAGTTGCGCTCTCCCGGTAGGTCTGCCCAAACAACGCTGCGCTCACTAGTGACACGTAGAACCCAGTGGGCGCCCCCAGAAACGGAATTAAGCAACACAGAATAAGAGTGTAGTAGGCTATCATGGAGAGGAAATACGAGATGCCCATCAATCCAGTAACTACCACCCAGGCTGTAAAGTAGCCAAATTTGTTGGCCCGCAGTAAGGGCCACCATTCACGCACGCGAAATGCGGCGCTCAACTTGTCCTGCACCACATAATGGGCAGTGGCCACAGGTAGAGGAATGACCCCCACAACAAACAGTATCATGCCGATGAACATCGAGAGAAACATGATGGCCATGCTAGCAAAGAGCAACAAAGGTGCGCCAACTGCTACTTCACTTGCCTCCTCAGCGGTACCTATCAGCAGTGGGACGAAGACGCTGCTCATGAAGTAGAGCCCCATGCCGCCAAAGAAAACGATCATCGCTGGCAAGAGGTAGATTAGGCCGATTACCGTCCCACGCAGGCCGTCCATGGCCAGCCTTCCCCAATCCTCCCAAGGAGGCAAGCCCACGTTTTCTCCCTTGAGTGCCTGACCCATGACCCGCAGAACGTAGCCATACACGAAGATTCCTGGCACTATTGGGACCAAGAAGCCTGCAAAGAGCAGTGCGGTGCCAACAATGAAACGACTTCGCCAATTTGGACCTTGAAATGGGAACCCGAGGATGACTTTCAGCGAAGGGATCGTTGCCGCTTCTGACATATTGGACCTCCTATCGCAGTATGCAAGAAAAGACGCAATGCACGGTACAACTGCCACATTGCAACTATTAACTCGGGCGCAAGGCGCTACGGGTCCTTTGCAGGTCGACGGTTTGAGTCAAGCCTTTCTGCCTAACGGCAGCGAGTTCAGCCGCGCGGTCATAGCGAACGGCGCAGCGTAAACTAGAACGACACGTAGATAAAAAGGTCTTTCAATCGATCTATTCCGGTTGTTTCAGCGCTTTGCGGAATTTGTAGCCGTAGACGATAAGTCCATCGGGACCGTATTCCCGAAGTTTGCGGGTTACCATCTCCACCGGTTGGCCGATCTTCAATTCATCGTTCTCCATATCGGTCAACTGGGCGGTTATCAAGGGCCCCTCCTCCAATTTTATCAGGGCCACCGTATAGGGCACGAACTCCTCATAGCCCGCCGGGGCTTGATATAAGGTGGAATAAGAGTAAATCTCCCCCTTGCCGCTGAAACGATAGGGGAGTAGGTGGGCCGAGTGGCATTGGGGACAGACCTTTCGTGGAGGGAACGATTTTTGGCCACAACCCTCACATTCCGTCCCCACCAGTTTGTACCTTTCCTCTTGACGACGCCAGTGGCTGGCTAGGCTCATCTCTCCTCCATCATTTGGCTAGGAGGTGGGTTATGGCTGTGGCCCCATTGCCCCCCAGGCTCTGGGCCATCCCCAGGCTACACTCCACCTGGTTGGGGCCGGCCTGTCCCCTCAGTTGCTGGACTACCTCCACTATCTGGTAAACCCCCGTGGCCCCCAGGGGGTTACCTCGCCCCTTCAGCCCCCCCATGGTGGAGATGGGGATGCGGCCCTTTATGGTTATCTCCCCGTTCTTGGCCAGTTCCACGCCCTGGCCACGGGGGGCGAAACCGCAGGCCTCCAAGGATAGGGCGGCCAGGATGGTGAAGGAGTCATGCAGTTCGAAAAGGCCGATATCCTCCGGCCCCACCCCCGCCTGATGGTAAGCCTTTTGGGAGGAGTCGTGGGCCGCTTTCAGGAAAAGGGGCTCCTCGCGGTCGTGGAGGGCCAGGCTGTCCGTGGACAGGGCCGAGGCCACGATCTTCACCGGCCAGGGGCTCATATTCCCTTCCGAAGAGAGGATGATGGTGGCCGCCCCGTCGCCCAAGGGGGCACAGTCGAGAAGGTTAACCGGGTCGGCGACCATGCGGGCCTCCTTGAAGGCCTCCAGGGAGATGGGCCGCGGCAACATGGCATTGGGGTTGTGGGTTGCGTTCTGGTGGGCGTTGATGGCGAAGCCGGCGAAATCTTCTTGCTTCACCCCGTACTGATAGATGTAGCGGCGCATGAGGAGGGCGTTCAAGGCAGCAGAGGAGAGGCCATGGATGGCCTCGTATTCCCCGTCGCTGGCCAGAGCCAAGGCCTCGGCCACCAGGCCGTTATCGGCGTCGCTGGTCTTCTCTACCCCGGTGACCATGACCAAATCATGGGTTCCGCCGGCCACGGCCAGATAGCCCATCCTTACCGCCGCCGCTCCAGAAGCCTCCGCGGCCTCCACCTTAATGGCCTCTACTCCCTTGAGGCCAGCGAAGTCGGCCAGGAGGGTGGCCAGATGCTCCTGCCTGGCCAGTTCCCCGGAGAGCATATTGCCCACATAGAGGGCCTCTACCTCCTCTAGGCCGGCTTCCTTCAGGGCTGCCCTCATCGATTCAAGGGCCAGGTCTCGCAAGGAGCGTTCCCAATGCTCCCCCACCTTGGTCTGTCCGATGCCGATGATCTTTACCTCTCGCATTTCCCTTCCTTAGTGCATATTGAGTTTACCGCGATAGCGGCAATAGGTGCCATAGTCTATCTCTCGCTTCCGGGAGATGTAATCTAGGACGCGAGGGAGGTGATCTGGGTTGCGCTTTATCCGCTCCGTGGCCACTAAAGAGAAGGCGTCGCTCCCGGCGCCGGAGCCGAAGGAGACCAGGAGGATCCTATCCCCTGGCTTGGCGGCATCGAGGGCCGCGGCCAAACCTAGGGGGGAGGAGCCAGCGTAGGTGTTGCCGATGACCTCCACTAAGAGCCCCGGCTCCAGTTGCTCCTTGGTGAAGCCCAGCCGCGCTGCCACCCTCTGGGGGAACTTGGTGTTGGGTTGGTGAAAGACCACCATGGCGTAATCCTGGGGGGTGTAGCCCAGTTCATCCAAGAGGCGTCGGGTGGCCTCCATGGTATGTTTGAAATAGGCCGGCTCCCCGGTGAAGCGGTGGCCATGTTGGGGGTAGTGCTGGTGTGGTCGGCGGAAGAAATCGGTGGTGTCGGAGGCGCAGGAGTAGGAGGCCTCGATATAGGCCAGGCTCTCCTTCTTGGGCCCGAAGATGAAGGCCGCTCCACCGGCCCCGGCGGTATATTCTAAATCATCCCCCGGCCTCCCTTGGGCGGTATCCACCCCGATGGCCAAAGCGTATTTGACCATCCCCGAGCCCACGAAGGCCATGGCTGCCTGCATGGCCTCGCTGCCAGCCTTGCAGGCGAACTCCAAATCGGCGGCGGTGGTGTGAGGGACGGCCCCTATGGCCTCGGCCACGATGGTGGCGGTGGGTTTGACCGAATAAGGTTTCGACTCGCTCCCCACCCATACGGCGCCGATCTCTTGGGGGTCTATCTCCGCCCGCTTCAGGGCGTTCCGGGCCGCCTCGATGGCCATGGTGGCCGTATCCTCGTCCAGGCCAGGGACGGATTTCTCCTCCAAGTGTATGGTATCTATCCCCTTCCAGACCCGGAGGATCTCGTCTGCTTTGATCCTATAGCGAGGGATGTAGGCTCCATAACCCACGATACCCACTTCTCTATCGGTCTTCATGGTTCACCTCTTATAGATGGAATGATGATGTAAAATGGCGGCCAAACTGGTAACCGTGCTCTCAGTCATGGCCTACCCTCGAATTCTTGCGCCAATTCTTCCGCCCTTTTGGTGCTTATCTGCCTCTCCTTAACCATTTGAGCCACTACTTGCTCCATCAGCCCTTCGGGGACCCCGGCGCTGAGGGCCACGTTGCGGGCATGGAGGGCCATATGGCCCCGTTGTATCCCCTCCGTGACCAGGGCCCGGAGCGCGGCCAGGTTCTGGGCCAGGCCCACCGCCCCCATCACCCGTCCTAACTCCGTGGCTGACTTCACCCCCAAAATCTTGAGGGCCACTTGGGCGGTAGGGTTAGCCTTGGTGGCCCCGCCCACGATGCCCACGGCCAGGGGCAGTTCGATATCACCGATGAGGTTCCCTTCCTGGTTCACCTTCCATTGAGTCAAGGGGCCATAGCGCCCTTTTCGAGCGGCGTAGGCATGGGCGCCGGCCTCGATGGCCCGCCAATCGTTGCCCGTGGCCAGGGCCACGGCATCGATGCCGTTCATGATCCCTTTGTTATGGGTGGCGGCGCGGTAAGGGTCGCTCTCTGCCAAGGCTTGGGCCTCCAGGAGGCCTTGAATCACCTCTTCCCCATGGTAACCCTCAAAGGCCAGGGCCCCTGGCGGCACTTTCGCCTTGGCTCGCACCAGCCTCCGGTCGGCCAGGTTGGAGAGGATGCGCAGGTTGACCCTGCCTCCGGTTATCTCCTCCACCGAGGGGGCCAAGGCCTCCAGGGCGGTGTTGAGGGAGTTAGCCCCCATGGCCTCTCGGGCATCGTAAATTAGGTGTAGGACCAACATAGGGCCCCTCTTGGTATCCAGGACCTTGGCCTCTAGGCCCTTCGCCCCACCTCCCAGCCCTACCAGGAGAGGATCGGTCTGGTTAGCCTCCTTCAGCAGCCTGCCTCTAGCCTCCAGGACCTGCTCTACCGCTCCCCAGGGGTCGGCCAGGCCCACCACTTGTATTTGTCCTATCATTAAGGGAGGGGTGGCCTCGGTAATGAAGCCTCCTCCCTCCCTCACTAGTTTGGCCGCGTGGCTGGCTCCGGCCACCACCGAGGGCTCCTCGATGGCCATAGGGATGAGATAGTCTTTGCCGTCGATGAGGAAGTTGGTGGCTATCCCCAGGGGCAAGCCCAGCGTCCCGATCACGTTCTCTATCATGCGGTCCGCTTGGGCCGGGCTTAGCCCCTTCTCTCCCTTCAAAATGGCCGCTTCTTCTTCGGTGAGGCCGATCCAGGCCTGGACCTCTGCCAGCCGCTCCTCCAATGTTAGTTTGTAGAAGCCCGGGATGCGGGACAGAAGAATTGCACCTCCTGCGTGATAAAAAACCTGCCGTAGCAGGTGAGAAAAGCGCTTATACTATAGCATGTCCGAACTGTCAAAAGCTATCAAGTTTGGGTAAGAGGGGTGGTACGAAGGGGCTAGGGGGAATGGAGTAAGGGAGACAATAGAAAATGCACTCGAGGGTAGACGACATCAAAGCACGGCAACTTATATCAAAACTCATACGCAATCATTTGACG
>CAYUAM010000120.1:0-1634 GCA_964442805.1 uncultured Anaerolineales bacterium
TTCTCCTCTCCTAGAACCGAATATATGGGCCTCTATCCCTTACCGCGTTGGGCCCATTATATCCTTCTCTCTAGTCCCGGTCAATCACGCCCTCCCCTACCAAGCACATAGAAACGGCAAATTAAAGGGAGGGGCCTAGGCCCCTCCCCGCGGCTGGCTATTACCTCGCCCTATGCCGATGACGAGGCCTCATCATCAAAACCCTACCAGAGAAACGTAGTCGAACCAGGCCTTCCCCCCCTGGTTCCAGTAGCGTATCTCCAGGTCGATCCGGTCGTAGGGCTCCTTGGTCAGAATAGCAGCGGCCTTGCACTCCCAAGAGTGAGTACCGCTGGAGAACTTTATCTTGTGGCTCTCCGTGCTCCCATCCTGATGATGAACCGTGGCCACCACCTGGTAGGGTCGCCCTGCCTTGGCGTTCTGCGACATGCTACAACCAGATAGCACGAGGTATTCGCTGCCATGCCCGGAGTAGTTCATGGTCTGGAGCAGGGATTTGTTGGCACTACTCCCCACCATCTTGAACGACCAGTTGAGGTGGAAGTGCTGGCTGCTGTCTCGCTTATCCTTGGTGGCCAGGTTCTGCCTCGTCCATCCGAACTGGGTCCCCCCATACTCGAAGGAGTAGTTCTTGTTCAGGATGGGAGAGGCGATTACGGTCACGTCATCTATGGCGATGGGCGCGCCGGCCTGGCCCACGTAGCGAAAGCCTATCCTGATGGGAGTGTTGATAGTCGGTTCCAAACTAATGGCAGCCGCTGCCCGATACCACGTGTTGTCCGCTACCCACAGGCTATCGACCGTTAGCGGTCCGATATCATCGCCTCCGCCCCAGGCCCCCTTCACAAACCATACCTCCAGGTCGCAAACGTTGTTGTCAGGCTGACAGGTGGCCGAGGACATGGTCAGGCTAGAGAAAACGACAGTAACATAGGGGGCATAGAACTGGGGGGTCAAGAGCACCTCGCGCTGAAGACCGGGATCGGGCAATACATAAGCCGCCCGAGTCCCGGAGTAAAACGGGAATGGCCAGCCCAGTTGCCTCCAGGTCTGGTTGGCGTTCGTCCGTTTCACCGACCAGCCCGAAGGAGGAAACTCGAAGCCCTCGAAACTCTCCTGGGGCACCAGCACCGCCGATTCTATGGACGGCCCCTCCGGTGGAGCAAACTCGAAGCCCTCGAAACCCCCCAGGGGCACCAGCATGGGCGACTCTATCGACGGCCCCTCCGGTGGAGGAGGCTCATCCGCAGCCACCACCAGGGGAAAGACCATCGCCACCAAAAGTGCAATCGCTACTACCTTAATTATTCGGTTCATCTCTCCTTTCTCCTCTCCTAGAATCGAATCCATGAGCCTCTTTCCTTATCTCCTTATTATCGCTTCCTCACCTCCTCCCTCCCCGCCAGTTCTGTGAGCACGCAAAACCTTTGGCCTCCCATTTTGCTTATTATACGCCTTCTCCCTCCTCCGGTCAACGCTTTCTTCCATCAAGCACTATGCCGTCGTGAAGGAAGCCGTGGAGCAGAAACGGTCAATAAAAGGGGAGGGGCTCCTATGCCCCTCCCCACGGCTGCACTGTGCCCTCGCCTGATGCGCCCTAGGAGGCCATGATTAGGGCATACTAGTTACTAAAA
>CAYUAM010000120.1:1734-6147 GCA_964442805.1 uncultured Anaerolineales bacterium
TAGATGTACGGGGCATATACCTTGCGGGTCAAAAGCACCTCGTCCTGCGGGTCGGGGTTATTAATCACCACCGCGGCCTCAGCCCCAGAGTTGGGCAGGAGAAATGGCAAGCCAACTTGCATCCAGGTCCTGTTCGCATTGGTCTGTATTAGCGACCAGCCCGAGGGAGGAAAAGCGAAACCCTCGAAACTCTCGGTGAACAGCACCGGCGATTCTATCGACGGCCCGTTAGGCAACAGCACCAGCGAGTCTATCGACGGCCCCTCCGGTGGAGGAGGCTCATCCGCAGCCACCACCAGGGGAAATACCATCAAAACCAATAGCCCAACCACTAATACCTTGATTACCCTTCCTCGATTCATCTCTCCCTTCTCCTCTCCTAGAATCGAATAGAAAGACCACTGCCTCTTATCCCCTCATCACCTCCTCCCTCCCCGCCAACTCCGAAAGGCCAGTAAGTCTTCGGCCTCCCCTTGAGCCATTATATCCCTTCCCCTCCTTACGGTCAACGTCTCCCTCTCTACCAAACGCAGCCATAAAGAAAAGGGAGGGGCCTATGCCCCTCCCCGCGGCTGCATTCCGCCCTCGCCTGATGCGCCCTAGGAGGCCATGATTAGGGCATACTAGTTACTAAAACCAAGTCAAACCAGGCCTTACCCGTCTGGTTCCAATACCGTATCTCCAGGTCGATACGATTGTAGGGCTCCTTGGTCAGAAAAGCGGTGCTCTTCGGCTCCCAGACGTGAGTGCCGCTAGAGAACTTTATCTTGTGGCTCTCCGTGCTCCCATCCAGATGATGGACCGTGACCACCACCTGGTAGGGTCGCCCCGCCTTGGCATTCTCCGACATGCTATAACCAATTAGGTAGACGAAGTCATTCATATATCCGGAGTACTTCATGGTTTGGATCAACGATTTGTTGGCGCTGCTCCCTACCATCTTGAACGACCAGGAGCCGCCGACGTGCTGACTGTTGTCCCGCTTGTCCTTGGTGGTGAGGTTCTGCCCCGTCCAACCCGTGGGCATCACCCCCCCACGCTCGAAGGAGTAATTCTTGTTCAGGATAGCCGGGATTATGGTCACGTCGTCCAGAGCGATGGCCGCCCCGTTCAGGCCCACGTAGCGGAAACCTATCCTGACCGGCTTGTAGATGCCCAGGCCTTCCAAATTTAGGGAAACGGCTCCCCGCAACCAGGTGTTGTTCGCGGTCCACGAGCCGTCGACCGTCACCAGGTAAATATCGTTCCCCGCTCCTGCATCCCAGGCCCCCTTCACCAGCCATACCTCCAGGTCACAAACGTTGTCGTTAGGCCCACAGGTGGCCAAGGAGTTGGTCATGCTGGAAAAAAGGACATAGATGTACGGGGCATATACCTTGCGGGTCAAAAGCACCTCGTCCTGCGGGTCGGTGTCAGCAATCACCACCGCGGCCTCAGCCCCAGAGTTGGGCAGGAGAAATGGCAAGCCAAGTTGCATCCAGGTCATGTCCGCATTGGTCTGTATCACCGACCAGCCCGAGGGAGGAAAAGCGAAACCCTCGAAACTCTCGCTGAACAGCACCGGCGATTCTATCGATGGCCCGTTGGGCAACAGCACCAGCGATTCTATAGACGGCCCCTCCGGTGGAGGAGGCTCATCCGCAGCCACCACCAGGGGAAAAGCCATCAAAACCAATAGCCCAACCACTAATACCTTGATTATTCGGTTCATCTCTCCCTTCTCCTCTCCTAGAATCGAATCCATGAGCCTCTTTCCTTATCTCCTTACTATCGCCTCATCACCTCCTCCCTCCCCGCCAGTTCCGGGAGCACGCCAAACCTTTGGCCTCCCATTTTGCTTATTATACGCCGTCTCCCTCCTCCGGTCAATACCTTCCTTTGCAGCGACCATACCCAGCGCAGTCCCTCAGCATTCAGCCTGACCACCACGGTGCCAGGATAAAAGAGACCCGCTGCCGATGGCCTCAGCAGCGGGTCGATGGCACCTCAATATTCCGAAGGGCTTCTCACTTCATGGGCAAGAATTTGAACACCTTGGTGCCGCACACCGGGCAGGTGCCCGTGGCTGCCTTCCTCTTGTTCTTGGTCGTTACCTCCTTGGCGTTGGCTATCCTCCGCTTAGCCCTGCACTTCACACAGAATGCTTGGATCTCCACCCTAAACACCCCCTTTCGATTTGGATTTCCCTTCCAGCCCTAGGCTCGAAGGTAACTGGATAAACCATTATAACATCAAAAACCATCTTTGGCAAGTATGCAGTTATGTCAAGATGTCAAAACGCTACCGGTATTTGCCGATCCAGGGTCACCTCCCTCCGGCTGACTCGGCAAGAATAGGCATAGGCCTCTACCCCTCTGTCCACTGCCTCCCTAAGGGCCCGACCGAAGTCGCCTGTGCTCCTGCATCATACACCTATCCATCACCACTTGCAGCCCCGCCGCCAGGGCCCGTTGGGCCGCCTCCTCGTTGACCACCCCTAACTGCATCCACACCACCTTGGCTCCGATGGCTATGGCCGACTCCACGATGGGAGGGACATGCTCCGGGGCACGGAAGATATCAACCACATCTATGCCCTCGGGGATATCCTCCAGTCGGGAGTAAGCCCTAAGGCCCAGGACCTCCTTGATGGTAGGGTTGACCGGGTAGATCTGGTAGCCCTTGTTCTTCAGATAAGCGGCTACCCGATGGCTATCCCGGCCAACCTTATCGGAGAGGCCCACTATGGCGATACGGCGGGCAGTGGTCAATATCTCCTTTATGACCTCATCGCTGGGATTCTCGAACATCACTCCCTCCGGAGGGTCAGTTTATGAGATATTACCATCTCCCCCCTTCACATGCAAAGTACAGGGTCGGAGGGATTTCGATAGGGCGAACGACGCCAAAATGGAAAAGGAGACCTCTTTATGGTAGAATGGGCATGAGGAGAAGGGAGCATGAATGGGAGAGAGGTGTTAGAGGCCATCGAACTGGATACCCTGGCCCCCTACGCGGTAAAGAGCATGTTCTCCCGCGGCCGCCGATACCCGGAGGAGGAACATCCTTTCCGCACCGCCTTCCAGCGGGATAGGGATAGGATAATCCATACCACCGCCTTCCGTCGCCTGGAATACAAGACTCAGGTCTTCGTCACCGATGAGGGGGATTATTATCGCACTCGCCTCACCCACACCCTGGAGACGGCCCAAATAGCCCGTACTTTGGCCCTGGCCTTACTCCTCAACGAGGAGTTGGTGGAGGCCATATCGTTGGGCCACGACCTGGGCCACCCTCCCTTCGGCCACGCCGGCGAGCGCTGCTTACATAGATTGATGGCTGACAAGGGAGGCTTCAACCACAACACTCAATCCCTGCGCATCGTGGAAGTTTTGGAGAGGAGATACCCTGGCTTTCCGGGGCTGAACCTCACTTGGGAGGTGAGGGAGGGGATCATCAAGCACATCACCGAGTATGACGCCTCCGAGGCTATCGGTTATGAGCCGGAGCGCAGGGCTACTTTGGAGGCCCAGATCGTGAATCTGGCCGATGAGATAGCCTACAACACCCATGACCTGGACGATGGGCTACGTTCCCAGATGCTCAGCCCGGAGGATATGGAGGGCATCATCTTATGGGAGGAAGCGGCAGGGGCCATAGGCGAAGAGTTCTCGGAGATGACCCGCCACCGCATCGTCCGCCACCTCATCGATTTAGAGGTTACCGACGTGATTGAGGCCACCCACGACCGACTGAAAGAACTGAAACCCCAGGCTCCAGAGGATATCCGTCTTCTCCCCGAACAGGTGGTGGGCTTCTCTCAGGAGATGCGGGAAAAGCACGAGGAGTTGAAGAGGTTCCTCTTCCAGAGGCTCTATCGCCACTACCGGGTGGTGCGGATGCAGGTCAAGGCGGAGCGGTTCCTGGGCCAACTCTTCCAGGCCTATTTAGCGGAGCCGGAACAGTTGCCCAGGGAGGTACAGGAGAGGATGGCTGAGGAAGAGCCGGCCAGGGTGGTCTGCGATTATGTGGCGGGGATGACCGACCGCTTCGCCTTGGATGAATACAAGAAACTATTCGACCCCTTGGAGCGGGTGTGAAAAGGTGAGGAGCCGACCCCCTCGAGCGGGCCGGCTCCTCCAACAGAAGCGGCAAACAGGTCTGCCTCCCATCTTCTGCGCCTCAAATGATAACATGGCCCCATTAGGGGGACAAGCCTGACTTTGGTACTAATCTGCGCTGCTGGGCCGCCTCTTTCTGGGAGTTGGATTTAACTATGGATCTCCTCCATGAACTTCCGCACCTGGTAGTCCCATTCCCTGGTCTCCAAGTCCAGGGTGGTCTTCCCTTCCTCCTCCGCGGCAGTCACCATCACATGTCCCCCGCCTCCCTCGAAGCGGACACAACAATAGCCTATCTCCTTCAGAAGGAGAT
>CAYUAM010000121.1:0-6065 GCA_964442805.1 uncultured Anaerolineales bacterium
ATTCCGAAGCCGGTCAGTAGCAATAGTAACAAAGAAAGCCACAAGAAATGAGATAGGGAAAAGGCTATTAGTCCGATCCCGAAGATGCTGGAAGCGATGGCGATCAATCTTTCCAAGCCCAAGACGCTCTTTCGCGAGGCTAGATAAACGGCTCCCACCAAAGCACCCACACCCAAAGAGGCCATGAGGAAGCCGAGGGTGTTGGGGCCACCGTGAAGGATATCTCTGGCAAAAATGGGCATTAGCACCGTATAAGGCATCCCCACTAGGCTGATCAATCCAATTAGCAGTAGGATATATCTAATGGGTGTGAAACCAAAGGCGTAAGAGAACCCTTCTTTTAACCCTTGTAAAAGGAGACCGACATGGATTTCTGTTTTTCTTGTTGTAATTTTCATAGCCAATAGGGCCCAAATAACAGCGATATTACTTATGCCGTTGAGGAGGAAGCATATCCCTTCACCTAGGATAGCGATCAATATGCCTGCCAGGGAGGGTCCCAGCAATCTGGCGCCATTAAATATGAAAGAGTTTAAGGCGATGGCGTTTCCGAGGTCCTCCCTTTTTTCCACCATTTCCACCACGAAGGCCTGACGGGTTGGCATGTCAAAGGCGTTAACGAGGCCGAGGAATAGGCTGAGTGGGATTATATGCCAAACAGTGATGGTACCTGTGAGGGTAAGAAAAGCCAAAGTAAAAGACTGTATTATAGGCAGTGCTCGGGTGATAACCAAGATGTGGCGACGGTTCAACCTGTCGGCCAAGACGCCGGCAAGGGGAGTCAAAAGAAAGGCTGGGATTTGAGTTGTAAATCCAACCACCCCTAATAAGAGTGCCGAGTTGGTCAAGCGATACACCAACCAACTCATGGCCACCGATTGCATCCAATCACCAATCAGGGAGATGCCTTCGCCGAAGAAAAAGAGGCGATAGTTTCTATGATGTAATGCACGAAAGAGCAGCCTTAGTCCCTTCGCATCGCCAGTAGTAGGTTTATCGACTCTCATTTGTTGAAGGTATTTCCTCCCTTTCTATTTACGGTTTCGATAGCCCCTTTCCTAGGGCTTTGGCGTCTGTTGCGCCCTCACCGACTCTGGCACAACCTCGATGGCCTCCCTAGTTAAGGAGACCACAATCTTAATATTCTCCCCCAATTGTATGGTTAACCTCTCTGTAAGGTTCGTCGCCCTTTCCATGCCAAGTTAGGGTGCTCAGACCAACTCTTTGGCCGCCTCCACGGCCTCGATGGCGTCCGCGGCGTAGCCATCGGCCCCGATCCTCTCCGCCCAATCGAGGGAGACGGCGGCCCCACCCACCATCACTCTGACGGTGTGGCGAAGGCCGGCTTCCTTCAGGGCCTCGATGACCCTGGCCTGCTCAGGCATGGTGGTGGTCATGAGGGCGGAGAGGAGGAGCAAATTGGGGCGCAACTCTCTCGTCTTCTCAATGAAGGTCTCGGTGGCCACATCGGGCCCCAGGTCCAGGACCTGGAAGCCGTTAGCAGTCAGCATGGTGCAGACCAGCAACTTCCCGATCTCGTGGATGTCGCCAGCCACCGTCCCCGCAATGGCAGTCCCGGCCTTCTTCCGCTCCTCCTGCCTCCTCTTGAGTTCTGGCTCCAGCACAGAGATGGCGGCTTGCATGGCCTCGGCGCCCATCACCAGTTCGGGGAGGAAGAACTCCCCTTCTTCGAAAAGTTCGCCTACCCTTTTAATCCCCGGGATGTAGCCCCGGTCGATGGCCTCCAGGGGTGGGATGCCCCGGCTTAAGGCCTCCTGGGCCAAGGCCACGGCCTCCTCTTTTTGGCCATCGATGACCGCTTGGGCCATCCGGGCAAAGAATTCCTCATGAGTCATTGCATCTCCTCCCGACAGTAAAGATGGTCGCTATTCCCCTTTTTCCACTATGAGCCAGAGATAGAAGCCCTCTTCTTTGGCCAGGGTCACCTTCCCTTCCCCTCGCTCAAAGAGTTTCATCATGGCCTCCCGTCCCCTAAAACGGCTCCTCATCAAGGCCACCTTTTCAGCCCAGGCCATGACCCTCACCGCCCAGCGTGTGGGGTTGGGCTCCTGGATCACCAGGCGTCCCTCTGGAGAGAGGACTCGAATCAACTCTTGGGCGGCCCGATTATGATCGCGGAAGTGGTGAAAGGCATCGATCACTAGCATGCGGCCGAATGTTCCATCAGGGAAGGGCAATCTCTCCACCTCTCCTCGCACGGCGGTCAACCCTTTTTGGGTGGCCCGTCGCACCATCCCTGCCGACTTATCTAGAACGATGACTTTCACCCCTTGATCGTGCAAGGTTTGGGCTACTCGCCCGGTGCCCCCGCCCACATCCAGGAGCCAACCAGATTTGGGCAGCGCCAGTAGTTCCCGTAACGGTTCGGGATCGGGCGGGCCGAAGAGGCGGTCATAGAGGGGGGCTATCAGGTCGAAATGGCCGATTGGTGACAACAAGGAACCTCGGTTCGCTCATGCTTGAGTTGTGGTAGCCTGAGTAATGTCCTTTCCCAAAGCCTTTAACACCGCTTCTACCATCAGCGGCTCCGGTATGGCCCCGTCGATATAGTAGGTCTCGTTGATGACGATGCGAGGCACGGCTGCCACCTGATACTTCACCACCAGGTGGGGGAACTCTATGGCCTCGATGGCGTCGGCCCTGATCTGGTCGCTCTCCAAGGCCAGTTTGTGGGCCAGGACGACCGCCCTGGGACAGTAGGGTCAGGTAGGGGTGGTGAAGATCTGGATATGGACCGGCTGATCTATCTTGGTGAGGGCGGCCTTGCTCTCCTCTGAGAGCCCCGATTGACCCGAGGAGGCAGCCTTAATGGCCTCGATGAGGGCGGTGAACTCGTACCCTGCGGGGATGCCGTAGAAACGAAGGCCGTAATCCCTCTTCCCTATGACGGTGATGGCCGGGATCTTGTCCACCCCATACTCTTCGACCTTCTCTTTGTCGGTGATGAAGTTATAGATCTCCGCGGTCACCTTGTCGGAGAGGGCGGCCACCTCTTCCACCATCTTCCGAGTGTCCTCGCAGAACTCGCACTCCAACAGTTGGGTGAACATGATCAGCCTTACCGGGCCGGTGAGGGCCTCAAGTTCCCTTTTGACTTGCTCTTTATCACTATCCTTTAGTATGGACATGGCCATCCTCCTTCGCTACGGGTTGACTCCGTGCGCTGGGCAAAGATAGCACACCCCTACTTATAGGTCAAGACGGGGACTGCTTTGGTTTCCTTTGGGTGGGTGAAATTGGTGCTCATGGTGAAGGAGAACCAGGCATTAAGAACCTCTCTATGCGGAGAGGTTCTCGTTTTTGAAGCGGAGGCTACCGATTATCCCTCGGCCGCATTTCCCTTGCCCAAGGCCTGGGCCATGGCGGCGATATGCTCAGGAGTGCTTCCGCAGCAGGCCCCGATTACCTTCACCCCTATCTGGGCGTAACGGAGGGCAAATTGGGCCATCTTCTCCGGGCTAGCATCGAATTGAGTGCGGGTCCCCACTAGTCGAGGGAGGCCGGCGTTAGGTTGAGCCACCAGCGTTGCCCCTGGGCAGGCCTCCCGCATCAGGGCCATCACCTGCTCTACTTCCTCTGGGCCGGTGCCGCAGTTGGCCCCCAGGGCCTCCACCCCCCAACCGGAGAGGGTTTCCGTAGCCTTTCGGGGGCTCACCCCCATCACGGTATGGAGTCTGGTATCGAAGGTCATGGTACATATTACTGGCAGATCGGTGCTCTCCCTGGCCCCTTGGAGGGCCGCCTCTACCTCTCTGAGGTCGGCCATGGTCTCAATGATGATAAGATCCGCCCCTCCCTCGGCCAGCCCTTTGGCCTGCTGGGCGAAGGCCGCCTTAGCCTCCTGGAAATCGAGTTTACCCAGAGGAGGGAAGTACTCTCCCGTGGGCCCCATAGAGCCGGCCACCAGGACCTCATCTCCCGCTACCTCCTTGGCCAGTTCCGCCGCCCTCCGGTTCAGTTCGTAGACCTTGCCCTCTAAGCCATATTTGGCCAGCCTCAGGCGGTTGCCCCCGAAACTATTGGTCTCGATCATCTCCGAGCCGGCGTTCACATATCCTTGGTGGACGGCCAGGATTTTCTCTGGCTGGGTGATGTTCCACTCTTCGGGGCATTGCCCGCGCCCCAAGCCGGCGGCTTGGAGCATGGTCCCCATGGCCCCATCACCCAGGAGGATTTCCACCTCTGCCAACCGTTCAAGGAACCGCCGCTTCATCCCCCCTCCTAAATTGCGATTATAACACGGCCACTTTTGTCATACAAGCGGTATTGCTTCCCGAGGTCGAGGCTTATATAATGGACTAAACCAGTAAGGAGGCCTTCCATGCCCTTAGATCTGATTGCCGCCGATTTTTTCACTCGACAGCATCGCATCAAAGGTCAGGTATCGACCGGCTCCCGGAGGCTGACGGATTTCCTCAACGACGAACTCCACTCCTTGTTAGAACTTACCGAGGTGGAGGTGGCGCGGGTGGCCGAGCCGGAGAAGGTGATATTCACCTACCCTTCGGCGGTGTTGATGAAGGAGGCCATCGTCTTCGCCATGGTGGAGGAAGAGGGGGATAGAGGGGAGAGCCGCATCTTCAAATATGTGGAGAAGAAGCCCTACGAGGTAATTTTGACCCTGCCTCCCTATGAGATCGCCGGGGTGTTATATCTGCGAGGGACAGGGGATCTGAGGACGCTTTTGGTGAGGGAGGTGGGCCACTTCGTGCCCATGACCCAAGTGCAGATTGTCTATACTCCCTTCCCGGCCATCAAATTCTCCGCCGCGGTGGCCATCGTGCACAAGAACCTCTTGGAGGTGGTGGGGGAGCGAGGGAAGACGTAGATGGGGTCAGGGCCGGCCTCGTCGCTTACCGCCGAGAAGACGTCGCCCTGAAGGGCGACGCTACTTTTATAGTCAAAAAACGGAAGTCGTGTTAAGATAATACCAGTTTAGGTGAAGGCGGCCTTTATGTCTACCCCCATGCGCAAGCAATACTTGCAGATTAAGAAGCGGTATCCAGAGGCCATCGTCTTCTTCCGCCTGGGCGACTTCTACGAGACCTTCGATGAGGACGCCAGGTTGGTCTCCCAGGTATGCGACATCGTCCTCACCTCCCGCCCCGTCTCCAAGGGGAAGCGGGTGCCCATGGCCGGAGTGCCCCACCACGCCGCTGATGGCTACATCGCCAAACTGATCGCCGCCGGCCATAAGGTGGCCATCGTGGAGCAGGTGGCGGAGGAGCCCCAAAGGGGCCTCATGCTCCGGGATGTGGTGCGGGTGGTCACCCCGGGGACGGTGGTGGAGCCCGCGCTATTAGAGGAGAAGTGGAATAACTACCTGGCCGCTTTGGCCTTAGGGGACGATAAGGCGGGGTTGGCTTACGTTGACATAACTACGGGCGAGTTCGCCACCACCCAGTGGGAAGGGGCGGAGGCCCGGAGCAAGGCGGAGGAAGAGTTGGCCCGCCTGGGGCCCGCCGAATGTCTGATAGAGGATGGCGCAACCTGGAGAGTAGAGGGGGTGCATTTCACTCCCTTAGACCCTTGGCGCTTCGACGTGGAGCGGGGGCGAGAGGCGCTCCTGGAGCAGTTTGGGGTTTCCTCTCTGGAGGGGTATGGCTGCGAGAATTTGCCCCTGGCGATCAGCGCGGCGGGGGCCATCGTCCAATATCTGGGGGAGACCCAAAGGGCCGCCTTGGAACAACTGGACGGCCTGCGTACCTACTCCACCCAGGCCTTCATGACCCTGGATGGGGCCACCAGGCGCAACCTGGAGTTGACCCAGAATATCCGCACCCAGAGGGTGGAGGGCTCCCTCCTGGGGGTGATAGACGCCACCGTTACCTCCATGGGGGGTAGGCTCCTGCGGCGCTGGCTGAGCCAACCCCTCCTAGATTTGGAGCGGCTGGACCGGCGGCTAGAGGCGGTGGAAGCCCTGTACGGCCAAGGGGCCCTGCGGGCCGAGATCATCTCCCACCTCAAGGGGCTGAGGGACCTGCAGCGGCTGACCGGTCGGGCCGTGCAGGGGATAGCCGCCCCTCGCGACCTCTTGGGCATAA
>CAYUAM010000122.1:0-6015 GCA_964442805.1 uncultured Anaerolineales bacterium
ACCATACCCCACGTCGCCGCAGATGAGGCGGTCCATGGGCCTGGCCTTCTCCATATCGGCTTTGATTTCCGACAGGGACCGCAGTTGGTCCTTGGTCTCCTCATAGGGGAAAGAGGCCTCCAGTTCGGCCTGCCAGGGGGCATCTGAGGAGAAGGCGTGGCCCTCCACCACCTCTCGCACCGAGTAGAGTCCCAAAAGTTCCTGGGCTATCTCCTCCACCGCTCGCTGGGCCCGAGCCTTAACCCGGGCCCAATCGGCAGTCCCCAATCGGTCGATGCGCGGTGGTCGCTCCCCCGCACCCACGTATCTGCTGAGGCGGTCAGCCTGATAGGTGGGAACGTAGAGGCTATCCCCGGCGGCATACTCTATATTGAGGTATTCGTTCTCTAGGCTATCAGTGATAAGGGTGATGAGGCCGCGGAATACCCCGATGCCATGCTCCACATGAACCACGAAATCCCCCTCCCTCAAATCAGCGAAGAAGGACTCCCGCGCCGTCGGCCTGGGCCGGGGCGCTCGGCGGGGCTCCGGCTTGGTCCAGCCGAAAACCTCCCCATCGGTAAGGAGGAGGAACCCTGGGCCGGTAGGAGGCTTCATTTGCCACCCCTGGGCCAGGGCCCCCTGAACTAGAATCAAGGCTCCCGCCCCCGGCCTCTCCCGAACCTCTTCTGTCGGGGTCAAATCGACCCCCCACTCCCTGTATATCTCCGCCAGACGAGGGGCCTGGCGGGAGACTATCGCCACCGCCTCTCCTCGGTCCCTCCTCTCCAAGGTGTCGACCACCATCTCCTCCAAGCGGCCCCCATAGGACGGAGCCAAGGAGAATAGGGAGATCGCTCCCTCCCCGGTGCTTAACTCCAAGCGGGAACGCCCCTCTAACCTCTCTTCTATCTCCCCCCTGTTGAAATAGGGGGGCTCCATATCTTTTGGCAGTTCCCCTCGAGCCAAGAGGGCCTGACGGAGGTCGTTCATCTGGCCCTCCAGGTCGGAGAAAGCCTGCTTCAGCCCCAAGGGCTCCTCTATGACCACCAGGGCCTGGGGCAGGTGGTCGAGGAGGCTCCCCGGCCGCTCATAGAGGAGGGGGATATAAAATTCCGCGTGGGGGATGGCCTCCCCTCCCGATAGGGCCTCTAACTCCCAGGCCAACTCCTCCCTCGCTTGAGGGTTGCAGGAGGAGAGGTCACAGGCTAGTCCATCACTGGGCAGGGCCTCCCGAGCCACCCCTATGGTCACCGACGCGAGGTGGCCTTGGGAGCGTTGAGTGGCCGGGTCAAAGGAGCGCAACGATTCGATCCTCTCTCCGAAGAACTCTATCCGCACCGGCTGGCTCCGGCCGGGAGGGAAGATATCGATTATGCCCCCCCGGAGGCTGAAGGTGCCGGGCTCCTCGACCAGGCTGGCCGGACGATAGCCCCATCTCAGCCAGGAGCGTATGAGGTGTTCGCGGGCTACCTCCTCCCCCACTTCAAGGCGGTGAATGCCCTCCAGGAAGAGGGAGCGAGGGATGGTCTTCTGGGCCAGGCCACGGGCAGTGGTTACGATGATAGGAGGCTGCCCCTCCTCCCAGCCCTGGTCCGGCAAAGTAGCATACAAGGCCTCCAGACGCTCTTGAATGGTCCCCCTGTCCCAAGGTATCCTCTCGTAAGGAAGGACATCGGGCTCCGGGAAGAGGAATATCCCTGGCTGGGGCGACCAGAGCCGGAGTTGATCGACCATCTCCTGGGCCCTATGGCGACCGGAGGTCACCACCAAGAGGGGAAAGGCTAACTCTCTCCTCAAGGCGGCGAGGAGATAGGCTCGAGCCGCCCGGGGGAGGGACAAGGAAGAAGGAAGGCTCTTACGGATATGCCCATAATCGGGGAGGTCATCTATCAAGGAAAGGA
This sequence comes from uncultured Anaerolineales bacterium, assembly GCA_964442805.1. Taxonomy (GTDB): domain Bacteria; phylum Chloroflexota; class Anaerolineae; order UBA7937; family UBA7937; genus CAYUAM01. The sequence continues at coordinate 1,884 of CAYUAM010000122.1, forward strand.
GGCCGGAGAGGTTCATACTAGTTAAAGCTGTTCATGGCCGCGGAGATCCCCTCCCTGAGGAGACATTCCACCAGAGTTACGATGCGGCCATGGGCCTCCTCTAAGAGAGGCAACTCCTGGGCCCTGAACTCCTCCAATACATATCTTTGGGGATCCCCCTCGGAGAGGCCGATCCCCACCCGCAGCCGAGGGATATCGTTCCCCAGAAGGTCTATTATGGAAGCCATGCCCCGATGGCCCCCCGCGCTCCCTCCCTCCCGAAGGCGGATCTTGCCCAGGGGGAGGTCCAAATCGTCGTAGATAACCAAGAGGCGGTCCTTAGGCAGCCCATAACTCCGGAATAGGGGGGCCACCACGCTCCCGCTGCGATTCATGTAGGTCAAAGGTTTGAGGAGAGCGACATAAGAGCCCCCCACCTCTCCTAGAGCCAGAAGTCCATCCTGACGCATCTTGCGGAAAGTCAAGCCATAACGCTTCGCCAGGCCATCCAAGGCCTGAAAGCCCACATTGTGGCGGGTAAGGGCATACCTCTCCCCGGGGTTTCCCAACCCCACCACCAGCCAATCGGGCCTCCTCTTTTCCTGAGGAGGGAAAAGCCATCGCCTCAGCCTTTCCATGGCTTCCAACACCTCAAGGGGCTAGCCAATACGACCAGCCCCTGTAAATCTCGCCTTTTAGAGCATATATAGAAGCCTAAAATAGCCGCTTCACCACAAAGACGACGCCCACGAAGATGAACAGGGCCCCTGCCACCAGGCCCCCGAATAGGAAGTAGCGCAGGACGACGCTCATGTTGGGCAAGGTGATGGCCTCGGGAAAGCCAGGCAGGCCCGTTCGCGTGGTGGTAGGGATCGGCGCTGGGGTAGGACGCACTACCGTAGGTTGGACGACCAGCACCGTGGGGGTGGCTATAACCACGGTGGGAACGGTGGTAGGGGTAGGAGTCTCGGTAGGGGTGGGGGTAGGAGTGGGCTCCGCGTTGGCCACCACCACCCTTCGAGGAGGCGTCCTCTCGTAGTTGGCACAATCCCCCTTCACCGCCGTTAGCAATAAGTTATAATTCCCATCAGGCACAGTCGTTGTGTCCCAAGAACCTAAAACCCCGTCTACCACCTCTTTATAGCCCGTGGCGAAGACCACCCAAGCATCGGGGGCCTCGGCGGGAGAATACTCCAGTTTATAGAAGGAGAAGTTGCCCCCCAAATAGGCGCTGCCCCTGACCTCCACCACCCCCCTCAAACGAGCGTTTGCCGCCGGAGAGGTGATCTCACAGATGGGGGGCGCCTGGGGCCAAAGGGAGAGAGGCAGGGTTGCAGAGACAACGGCGAGAGGGACGAGAGCGAAAAGGATGTAAATGGTTTGCAGAGATTTCCTCATAGACAAAGCCTCGTTGAAGAGATCCTACCCTGCTAAGGGCTTATTTTCCCCACTTCCTTATCACTAGACTGGCGTTCTGACCACCGAAGCCGAAGGCGTTGATCAAGCCCGTATCGACCCGCGCCGGACGGGCCACGTTGGGGACATAGTCCAAGTCACATTCCGGGTCGGGCGTATCCAGATTGGTGGTAGGAGGGATGAGGCTTTCCTCCATGGCCTTGATGGTGGCCACGATGGATATGGCTCCCGCTGCTCCCAGCATGTGGCCCACCATCGACTTATTGGCACTGATGGGCACCTTATAGGCCAAGGGACCAAAGACCTCCTTGATGGCCTTGGTCTCGGAGATATCGTTTAGGACGGTGGCCGTGCCATGACAGGCGATGTAGTCGATCTCGGAGGGGCTCAGGCCTGCCTCTCGGATGGCCAGGCTCATGGCTCGGGCTGCACCGTCGCCAGTGGGGTCCGGGGCGGCCACATTATAGGCATCCTGGGTGTAGCCGTAGCCCAATACCTCGCCGTAAATGCGCGCCCCCCGCCTCTGGGCGTGTTCCCAAGTCTCCAACACCAAGACCGCTGCCCCTTCTCCCATCACCGTACCATCACGCTGGGCATCGAAGGGACGACAAGCCTTCTCCGGCTCCTCGTTCCGCGTGGAGAGGGCCCCCACGCGACTGAAGACCACGATAACCAAGGGGGTCATGAGCGATTCGGTGCCGCCGGCGATGGCTACATCCACCTCGCCCCACTTCAACCTCCGGGCCGCCTCCCCCACCGCCACCACCCCCGTGGCACAGGCGGCCACTGGAGAATTGGTGGGCCCCTTTATCCCTAAGACGATGGCCACCTGACAAGGAGCCATGCTGATCAACATGGAGGGCAAGGCAGTCACCTTCACCCGGCGCAGCCCCTCCTGGACAAGGACCAAAGTCTGCTCCTCGATGATGCCGATACCTCCGGCCGCGCTCCCTATCTCCAACCCTATCCGAGTGGGGTCCTCCTTCTCCAGCGCCAACCCAGCATCCCCCACCGCCATCTGGGCCGAGGCCATGGCGAATTGAATGAAACGGCCCATCCGTTTCATCTGGCGCGGCTCCATATAGTTGGCCGGGTCGAAACCTTTCACCTCCGCTGCTATGCGAGTGGGAAAGCCCTCCACATCGAAGGAGGTAACCGGTCCCACCCCCGACCTCCCAGCCACTATGCTCTCCCAAAACTCTTTTACCGAAAGGCCTACCGGGGTGACCGCTCCCATCCCGGTGATGACTACCCTCGGAGCACCGTCGCTAAGAGCCCTCACCATTACCCTCCCCTGTGGTTTAACTCATTATAACACAGGGAGAGGATAAAAGCCACGATAGAGCACCGTTGACCCTCCATGGAGCCCATGATATACTGGCCATCGTAACTCCATCAGCCTTGGCGTGTTCTCACTTTGTGCCCAAGGCACTGAGGTGGGATAAGTGCCTGAATCGGAAGGCGATCTAGTAGAGAGGGCCAAAAAAGACCCGCTAGCCTTTGCCCTCCTCTACGAGAGATATGTCGATAAGATCTATCAATATATATATTACCGTACCGGCAACCGTCAAGAGGCCGAGGACCTGACCGCTCGCACCTTTTTCCGAGCCCTGGATAGGCTCGACAGTTACACCTATCGAGGGTTGCCCTTCTCTGCCTGGCTCTATCGCATCGCTCACAACCTGGTGGCCAACTGGCATCGCGATCAGAAGCATCGCGAAATGATCCCTCTGGACGAGTTGGTGGTAAAGAGCAAGGGGCAAAGAGCCCCAGAGAGGTGGGTGGAAAGGAGGGAAGGGGAGGAAGCCTTGCGCCAAGCCATTAACCGGCTGAACCCAGACCGACAACAACTCCTGATCCTCAAATTCGTGGAGGGGGTGAGTAACGCCGAGGTCGGTAAGGTCATGGGCCGTAGCGAAGGGGCCATCAAATCCCTCTATCACCGCACCTTGGTGGCCCTGCGAGAGGATCTTAAATCCCAGGGTTTCTAGAAGTCAAGAGGAGGAAAAGGTGATTAAGATCGTTACCGATAGCACTTGCGACTTGCCAGCCCATCTCATAAAGGAATACGACATCAAGGTGGTGCCCATCAATATCCAGTTCGGCTCGGAGACCTTCTCCGAGGGGGTCACCATCGACCCCGATACTTTCTATCGCCGGATATCAGTGGAGGGAGTCTTCCCCACCACCTCCCAACCCTCCGTAGGAGAGTTCGTTAGAGCCTATCGGGAACTGGCTGGGGAGGCCGCGACCATAATCTCCATTCACGTGACCGGGAAATTGAGCGGGACTTGCCAATCGGCGGAGATGGCCAAGAGGGAGGTGGCCGACCAAATAGAAGTGCAAGTCTTCGATAGCCTGGGGGGCTCGTCCGGTTTGGGCTTCATGTGCCTGGAGGCCGCTCGGCTCATCCAGGCGGGCAAGAGCGTGGAAGAGATAATCGGACGCCTGGAGGTGATGAGGGAGAGGATAAGTATCATCCTGACCCTGGAGACCCTGGAATACACCCGCCGCAGCGGCCGGGTGGGAGCCCTAAAATTCGCCTTGGGTTCCGTCCTGAACATCAAGCCCATCATAGTGCTACAAAAGGGGATCCTGGAGGTCAAGGAGAACCCCCGCTCCCGAAAGAAGGCCCTCTCCCGCCTCTTGGAGTTGACCGAGGAGACGGTGGGGACATCAAAGCCGGTGAACCTGGCTGTGATCCACGCCCAGAGGCCGGAAGAGGCCCAGGAGTTGC
>CAYUAM010000123.1:0-5924 GCA_964442805.1 uncultured Anaerolineales bacterium
CCTCCTTTCCGGCGGCCGTACCATGGCCCTGCATCTCTACTACTTGGCCATGGATACCCGAGCCTTTGACAAGGCCATGGGCACCGGGGCCATCCTGGTCCTGAGCATCATCCTCATCAACGCCGTGATCAATTACCTCTCGCGTCGGCTGACAGTGAGAGTAAGAGGGTAGCATGGAACCAACCACCATAAAACTGGAAACTCGAAACTACCACTTGTCCTATGGAAACTTTTGCGCGTTGCGCGACATCACCATCCAGATATTGGCCAACCAGATCACCGCCATCATCGGGCCTTCCGGTTGCGGCAAGACTACCTTTCTGCGCACCTTTAACCGCATGAACGACCTCATCCCAGACGTGCACGTTGAGGGGAGAGCCTTGCTGGACAACCAAGACATCTTCGGGATGGATGTGGTAGAATTGAGACGGCGGGTGGGGATGGTCTTTCAGAAACCGAACCCATTCCCTAAATCGATCTTCGACAATGTGGCCTACGGACCTCGAGCCCACGGGATAGGCGACCGGTCTCGGCTGACCGAGATAGTGGAGCGCTGTTTGCGCGACGCCGCCCTCTGGGAGGAGGTAAAGAACGACTTGAACAAGTCGGCATTGGCCCTCTCCGGCGGGCAGCAACAGCGGCTCTGCATCGCCCGCGCCCTGGCCGTGGAGCCAGACATCATCCTGATGGACGAGCCCTGCTCGGCTCTCGACCCCCTCGCCACGCTGCGGATTGAGGAATTAATGCGAGCGTTGAAACAGAGGTATACTATCGTCATCGTCACCCACAATATGCAACAGGCAGCCCGGGTATCGGATTACACCGCCTTTCTCATGATGGACGATGACCGGGCCGGAACCCTGGCAGAATATGGCCCAACCAAACAGATCTTCACCAACCCCCAGGATAAGCGGACTGAGGATTACATCACCGGGAGGTTCGGATGAAAAAGAGGCGAGTTCTATTCATTTGTACCGGCAACTCAGCCCGCAGCCAGATGGCCGAAGGGCTGGTCAACCATTTCCTGGGCGACTGCTGGCAGGCCCATTCAGGGGGCACACAGCCGGCGGGCTATGTGCATCCGCTGGCCGTGGAAGTGATGGCCGAGTTGGGGATCGATATCTCCTCCCAGCGCCCCAAATCGTTGGATGATTTCCGCCACATTGATTTGGACCTGGTGATCACCCTTTGCGATGACGCCGCGCAGAATTGCCCCCTCTGGCTGGGAAAAGGCAAGGTGGTGCATATCAGCCTCCCCGACCCCGCCCAGTCGACGGCCACCGAGGCCGAGCGAACGATAAATTTCAGGAAGGTCAGGGACGAGATTCGACAGAAGGTGTTAGGTTATCTCAGGGATTGGGATGACACCCTTCCCGCATCAAACGAGAAGGAGACCGGCCATGTTGCGACAGACCTTTGAGCGAGAACTGAAACGCATCCAGGACGAAATGCTAATTTTGGGAAGCATGGTGGAGGAGGCCCTTCTTCAGTCGGTGGAGATCCTCAAGCGGCAGAGCCTGGAAGGAGCGCAACGCTTGATCGCTGAGGATCGCCTTATCAACGAGAAACGTTTCGCCATCGAGAACGATTGCCTGATCCTCATCGCCACCCAGCAACCCATGGCCGGTGACCTGCGCACACTGGCCGGGGTGCTAGAGATCGTCACTGAACTGGAGCGCATGGGGGACTACGCCAAAGGCATCGCCCGGATCACGGTCATGATAGGCAAGGAGCCTCTCCTCAAGCCCTTGATCGATATTCCCCGCATGGCTGAGAAGGCGCGGAACATGCTTCACCAGGCCCTAGAAGCCTTCGTCCGCCGGGATGTGGCCCTGGCCCGAGCCATTCCAGCGGAGGACAGCGAGGTCGACGCCCTTTACAATCAAGTCTATCGGGAGTTGCTCACCTTCATCATGGCCGACCCGCGCAACATCGACCAGGCCACGCACTTGCTATGGGTAACGCATAATCTGGAACGCACCGCCGACCGAGTGACCAACATCTGCGAAAGAGTGATCTTCACCGTCACCGGCGAGATGATGGAGTTGGATGTGGAGGAATCAGGTATCGAGAGTGTGGGATAAGTCGACGAACAGCCCTTGTTGCTGATTCGGGCTGGCCAGACTCGTTCTCCAATAATGTATTCGATAAAGATGACTGAATTACTGATTGCCACCCATAACCCCGGAAAATTCCGAGAATACGCCACCCTCCTCAAGGATTTGCCCCTCAGGCTCACCTCCTTAAAAGAGAAAAGGATCGACCTGGCCATAGAAGAGGGAAGGAACACCTATGGCGAGAACGCCATCTTGAAGGCCCGCACCTACACTCAGGCTACCGGCCTCCTTACCCTGGCCGACGATTCGGGGCTAGAAGTGGAGGCTCTCGGAGGGGAGCCGGGGGTCCTCACCTCCCGCTACGGAGGGGATGGCCTCAGCGAGGAGGAACGATACACCCTTCTCTTGCAGAGGATGGAAGGCATCCCCTGGGAGAGGCGCAAGGCCCTTTTCCGTTGCGTCATCGCCGTGGCCACCCCGGAGGGAGAGGTAGCCACAGCCGAAGGGAGATGCCGAGGCTTAATCGCCCTCTCGCCTAAGGGGGAGGGGGGCTTCGGCTATGACCCCATCTTCTACCTCCCCCAATATGGCCGCACCATGGCTCAATTGGAACCAGGGGTGAAAAACGAGATCAGCCATCGGGCTCAGGCGGTCAAGGGGATCAAGAAGTTCTTGCGAAAGTTCCTATGAACTCCTCTATGGCCGCGCTCACCTCCTGAGGTCTCTCCAGCATCACCATGTGGCCGGCCCCAGGGATAAGGCATAGCCGGGCACCTTCTATATGATGGCTTAGGAACTCGGCATATTTAGGTGGGGTGAGTTTATCCTCCTGGCCACAGAGGACCAAGGTGGGGAGTCGCACTTCTCCCAGCCGTTCCATAATGTCAAAGCGGTCACAAGCCATGAAGTCCCCTCGCATCACCTGAGGGTCGTTGGCCAGCATCTCCTCTCGGCCCAGCCTGACTAACTCCTCTTCGGCGGAGGGGGCATAGGCGTATCGGCAGATCGACTCCACCGTGGCCGGGAAATCGTCGCTCAGGCCCTCCAACATGGCCGGTAAGACCCGCAACCGGGCTCCCGTCCCCACCAATATTAGACCGGCCAAGGCCTCACGGTGGTTCAGGGCCAACTCCAAGGTTATGGCCCCTCCCATAGAATGGCCCACCAAGATGACCCTCCCTAGGTCGAGAGCGGAGATGAATTGAAGCACGAAATGGGCGTAACCCTCGATGGTTTGGCATCCCCTACCCTGGGAACGGCCATGGCCAGGGAGGTCCAGGGCCACTAGCCTGGCCCCCCGGATGGCCTTCAACTGGGGGGCCCAATTTCGATGGCTACCCCCCGCGCCGTGGACGAAGAGAAGAGGAGGGCCATCCCCCTCCTGCTGAGCGTGGTAGATCTCTTCTCCCTCCACATTCACTATGGGCATGAAACCTCCTCTTGAGGGCTGTTTCTATTCCAAGGATGGCCAGTCCGGGTAGGCCCTCCCTTCCAGTTCGGCGATATACCTTTCCGCCTCCATGGCCGCCTTGGCCCCGCTGCCCACGGCCGTGGCTATCTGGGGCAGGACTTTTTCCTGGACATCGCCGGCGGCAAAGACCCCCGGCACGCTGGTCCTTTGCTGGGCATCGGTGACGATATAGTCCTCCTCATCCAACTCCAACTGCCCCCGGAAGAGGGCGGTGTTGGGCAGGTTACCAGCATAGACGAAGACCCCCTCGATGGGCAGGACCGACTCCTCCCCGCTCTTGAGGTTCTTGAGGCGTAGCCCAGTGGGGCCCTCCTGGCCCAATATTTCCGTCACCACCGCATCCCAGACGAACTCGATCTTCTCATTCCGCTTGGCCATATCCTGCACTATCTGCTCTGCCCGTAAGACATCTCGCCGATGGACGATATAGACCCGGCTCGCGAAGTGGGTCAAGAAAACCGCCTCCTTTACCGCGGCATCCCCACCCCCCACCACGGCCACCCTTTTGTCGCGGAAAAAGAAGCCGTCACAAGTGGCGCAATAGGAGACCCCCCTCCCGATGGACTCCTCCTCGCCGGGGACCCCCAGTTTGCGAGGGGTGGTGCCGGTGGCGATGATGAGGGCTTGAGCCTCGTGCTCTCGACCATAGGTCTTCACGCGGAAGGGGCAATGGGAGAGATCGACCTCCACGGCCTCGTCCAACTCCACCTTGGTCCCAAAGCGCTCCGCCTGCTCCCGCATCAAGGTGGTAAGTTCCGCCCCGGCTATGGGCTGGGGAAAGCCGGGATAGTTCTCCACCACGTCTGTCACGCCCATCTGTCCCCCCAAAGCGTTCCCGGTTATGAGCAAGGGGGCCAATTGGGCCCGAGCGGCATAGATGGCCGCCGTTAGCCCCGCCGGACCTGAGCCGAGGATGATCAGTTTCTCCATGGACCCTCCTTCTGAGGTATTCTAACCATTCCAGCCACCTTTGACAAGGGCCCCCTTCCTCACCATAATGTCTCTGAGATGAATACGGAAGAGGCGGCCACCTTAGGCTGTCCCAGTTACCTTTGGCGCTTCGGCCAGGAGCGCAGGCTAGCCTTAATAAACAGGTACGCTCCCCTGGAGAAGAAGGCCATACTCGACGTAGGATGCGGGATAGGCACCTACCTGGAGAGGCTTCGCCGCTTCAGCCCCAAGGTCTATGGGGTTGATCTGGAGCCGGCCAGGCTAGCCCAAGCGACAAAGAACTACCTCATGGCCGCGGCCCGGGCGGAGGAACTGCCCTTTCCTGATGATACTTTCGAGGTGGTCCTCCTCCACGAGGTTATAGAGCATGTGGAGGACGACCTCCGGACAGTGCGCGAGGCCTACCGCGTGGCCAAGCCCGGAGGTCGCCTGGTAATCTTCACCCCCAACAGGCTTTACCCCTTCGAGACTCACGGCATCTTCTGGCGAGGCCGCTACCGCTTCGGCAACTTCCCCCTGGTCAACTATCTGCCCACCCCTTTAAGGCGTCGATTCTGCCCCCACGTGCGAGCCTATACCAGCCGAGGGCTGCGAGGCCTCCTACGGGGCTTGAGATACAAGATCGTCGTCCATACCCAAATATTCCCCGGCTACGACGAGATCGAATGGCGAAGGCCGAATTTGGCCCATCTCTTGCGCCGCCTCACCTATCCTCTAGAGGGGACGCCCTTGCGCCTCCTGGCCCTTTCCCACTTCCTGGTGATAGAAAAGGAGGGTTGCGCCCCTAAGCCTCCTGGAGTAATATTTTAAAAGAGGGCTAGACTTTGCGAGATCAAAGCAAGATAATCCTGGCGCGGCGCCGTCAGCGGCGCCTCAGCAAAGATAGTGGAATCAAGATAGTCAGGCTCCTGTCCCTGTTCTTCTTCTCCCTGGGATTGGCGGGGGTTTTGGCGGTAGCGGCCAGCCTGGGAACGGCGACCACGGTCTACGCCTATTACGCCCGGGAGTTGCCCCCGCCGGAGGCCATCCAACTCCGTTCCCAAGAGACCTTCCAGACCACCAAGATATATGACCGCACGGGAACCGTGCTCCTCTGGGAGATATTCGACCCCCGATGGGGCAACCGCACCGTGGTCCCCCTCGATCAGATACCTCTCCATCTCAGGGAGGCCACCATAGCCATAGAGGACAAGGATTTCTATCGCAACCCGGGGATAGATATCCGAGGCCTCGGTCGGGCTGCTGTGGGGAACCTAACCGGTCTAGTCTGCCAAATGGAGGATGCTGCATCTTTGTGCGGTGCGCTGGAATCGGCTCTACCGGAGAGGCTTGGAGCCAGCCTTTACTACCGAGGAGGCGGCAGTTCCATCACCCAACAACTGGTGAAAAACGTCCTCATCCCCCCGGAGGAGATGCTGCACGCTCCGAAACGGCAACCTTCACCT
>CAYUAM010000124.1:0-5919 GCA_964442805.1 uncultured Anaerolineales bacterium
GGCCTACCCCTACTATCAACGAAGTGGCCTCAAGTCCGAAAAGCAAACCCTCACCATCGCGCCCTTCTCCTCCGCCCAGGTAGAGGTCCCCGGCCCTGGAGTCATCACCTCCCTCCGGCTTCGCCTGGCCAGCGGGCAGGATGAGGGGCTCAATATGAAGATATATTGGGATGGCGAGCCTACCCCCAGCCTGGAGGGGCCTATTCGCAACCTTTTCGGGACGGCGGAGGAGATGAAGTATTATCGCTCCCTGCCTCTGGGCATCTTCTGGGATGGGAGCGCCAACCTGTTCTATAACTATTTCCCCATGCCTTTCAACAGCCAGGCCAGGATCGTCTTCGATAACGGGCGGGGCGACCCCGCCCAGATGGAGGTGGAGATCCTCTATCAGCCCGCCCCCTTCCAGGAGCGTATAGCCAGGTTTCACGCCGCCTTCGAAAGGGAGAGGCTCCAGGCCAGGAAGGACGATGGGGGCAACTATGTCCTGGCCGACCTCCAGGGAAGTGGGCGGTATGTGGGCTGCATCATCACCATGTACGACCTGGACCGCAGGCCGGTGGATGCCTTCCCCGCGCCGGAATGGCACTTCGCCTACCTAGAAAGCGATGTGAATATCTGGGTGGACGGGAGGTACGCTCTCCCAGGAACGGGGATCGAGGGCGATTTCGATGCCGGCTACTATTACAAATACACCGGCGCGCCCGGAAGGGAGTGGATATTCCCCCTGACTGGCAATACCTGGAAGGATTATCAAAATTGGGGGGAGGTCACCTCTCAATACCGCTTCTACCTCACCAACAAGGTGGAGTTTCGAGACTCCTTGCGCGTGGAGGTGGAGCACGGCTTCAAGGGGAACAATTTGGCTGTAACCTACTCCAGCACGGCTTTCTGGTACCAAGATGAATGAGAGGGCGATATGAGAGCGAGTTTAGGTAGAGGAAAGGGTTGGATCGGCCTGAAAGGAGGGGTCCCCATCCTCCTGGGATTTCTCCTCACGGGGTGTCTCACCGCCTGGCTTCTTTTCTCCTGCCTCCCCGTCCGTCCAGCCGAGGTTACGATCACGCCCACGGCTATGCCTACTTCTACCCCAGAGGGGCTCGAGCCCACTCCCACCATGGAGGCCACGCCACTTTCAACCCCCACTCTGGGGCCCACCACGCCCACCCCGGCGGCCACCGCGCCGCCGGAGGCCACAGAGACGACTACCCCCACCTTGCCACTGCCGAAGCCCCCTCGCCTGGCCTCCCCCGAATACGGGATGCAGGCCTTCCTGTGGTGGCGGCCGGAGACCGCCTGGCGGGATTTGGACCTTATCAAGGGGGCGGGCTTCACCTGGGTGAAACAGGTCTTCGCCTGGGTGGACATAGAGGGAGCGGGGAAGGGGGTTTACGATTGGAGCCACACCGACCGCATCGTGGAAGATGCCAATAGCCGGGGGGTAAACCTCCTGGCGGCGGTCTTCAAGCCTCCCGCCTGGCTGGGCCCCAACTATCCGGCCAGCGGGGCCAACAACAACTATCAGGACCTGGCCGATTTCCTCACCGCCCTGGCCACCCGCTACAAGGGGCGCATCCGGGCCTACTCCGTCTGGAACGAGCCAAATCTAGCGCGCGAATGGGGTGCGCCGCCTAATCCCGAAGGGTACGCTGCCCTCCTGAAGGTGGCGTATCGAGCCATCAAGGCCGCCGACCCCAAGGCCCTGGTCATCAGCGCCGGCCTCAGCCCCACCACCCGGGGGCCCGATGCGGAGGCCATGCCCGACACCATCTTCGTGAGGCAGGTCTACCAGGCTGGAGCCGCCCCCTATTTCGACCTCTTGGGGATCCACGCTCCGGGCTACAAAGCGCCCCCGGAGTTGGACCCGGCCCAGGTGGTGGGCAACCCGGCTTACGACAATGTGGGCGACACCAGCCCCCCGGAGCGACACCGGGCCTACTGTTTCCGCCACGCCGAGGACCTTCGCCAGATAATGGTAGAGTTCGGCGACAGCGATAAGCAAGTAGCCATCCTGGAGTTCGGCTGGACCAGCGACCCGCGTCCCGACTCCCCCTACCGCTGGCACGCCGTCAGTGAGGAGGAGAAGGCCGACTATCTGATGCGGGCTTACCAGTACGCTAAACAGCACTGGGCCCCTTGGATCGGCCTCATGAGTCTGATCTACATCGCTGACCCCGACTGGGGGCCCGAGGATGAGCAATATTGGTGGGCCATCACCGAGCCCGACGGCACCCACAGGCCAGCCTATATTATGCTTTCGCAAATGGAGAAATAAAATGGCCGAGGTTTGACCTCGGCCTCTCCTCAAGCAAGGCTCTCTACTTCATCCCTCGCCAATCGACGTAAATGGTGCAACCCGCTTTGTAGTCCACATCATGAGGAAGGCTAACAGGCCGCCTGGCAGAGTCCACCACCTCCAGATGGAAAAAGCCTGAGTCGCGCCCCATAACGAAGTCATAATTGCCAAGGTCAGCGCCGCCCTTCGTCTCCTTCACCTCATCATACCCCCAATCATTATAGAGGCGCACCCTGACCCCTCCCTGGGGGCTGCCCTGAGCATCGTAGACAGTACCCCGAATATAGGCTACCACCTGTCCACACTCCGTCCTCTCTGCGGAAAAGACTTGGTAGAGGATCCCTCCTGCAGGCGTCGGCGGGGCCGGCGTGGTGGGAGTCTCAGAAGGCGTTGGCTCTGGGCTGCCCGTGGGTGAGACCGCCAGGGTGGGGGTAGGCAAGAGCAGGGGGGTAGCCGTGGGCGCTACCGGGGTGACCACGGAGGGGAAAGAGGTGGGGGTCTCGGTGGGATGGAGGGATAGGGTAGGAGTAGGGGTGGGCTCCAAAGCGGCCGAGGGCGTCGGCCCGGGGAAAGAGATGGCCGGGAGGCCCTTCCCCAGCAATATGGTGGTAATGGAGAGATAGGCCCCCAAGCAGATGATGACCAGGACCAGGAAGAAGGCTATAGCATAACCTCTATCCTTCATGGCTGCCAGAGATGATACCATCGCCGGGCGGGAAAAGCAAGGGCATAATGAAAGGGCTCCCGGTCGATGACGGGGAGCCCTCCCTCTAACCTGGCAGGTCTAGGCAGACTTCGTTACCACCAAGCCCAACGGGAGAAGTGTTCGACCAAGATCTCTCCCACCTCGCCATCGTGGTCGGCGTCGATGGTGATGATCTCCACCCAATGGTCCTGGTCCCAATAATGGACCAATGGGGTGGTGCCGAAGTCGATGAGCACCGACTGGTCGAACTCGAGGTCGGGCTTCAGGTTAACATCGGTCCACTCTCCGTCACTGAACACCGCGAGCCTTAGCACCTGGGGGCGGACGAGGGCCCCAGGAGGAACCACCACCTTTATCCCCCCGGCCTCCAACACCGCCCCGCTCCTTGGCCTAAAAAGAGCCGTGTCCCGGAAGCGCTCCATCTTCCCCGCCAACGCCGAGGGCATCAACAGGGAAGAAAGTACCGCCACCAGGACCACGGTGACTAAGGCTCTCAGAGCCCACTTTACCACTGTGCACCTCCTTCGGTAACCCGGCTATCTTGGAGATCCAAGACCCGTGGCTTTGCGTCCCACCCTCACGAGTGGTTTGCCTTTTTCGGGAGTGTTCGTCACCCTTCCCCAAGAGGGGAAGGGGCTAGATTGGGAAATCACCTCCCTGCCAGGTTATTCACTACTATTATAGGCTAAGAGCAACCCTGGTTCAATGAGAAAAAGGTACTACCCTAGTCGGCCACTAGTTGCGTCAACCTCTCGCTGACCCTCTGCCGTGCTTCCTCCGCGCCCAAAGAGCGGAAGAGCCCCTCCGCGCGCCGGAGATGAGGGGCTGCCTTCTCCATTTCCCCTCTCTCCTCCAACATCATGCCCAACTCTAGGGAGGCTTCCGCCAGATTCAGCCGGTCATCCAACTCCTGGTAAGCCTCCAAGGCCCGGTGAAGGCACTCCTCGCCTGCCTCCCCCTCCCCCTTGGCTTTATGGATGGCCCCCAGGACCCGGGCCGCATCGGCTATCCCTAGCCTGTCCCCGAGACGATGGAAGAGGCGGCCAGCCTTATCACAAAACTCCTTTGCCGATTCCAACTGGCCCTGAGCGAAACGGGCCTCCGCCAGATGGAGGAAAGCCAAAGCGGCATGGTAGATATCCCCCACCCTCTGAAAGACCTCCAGGCTCCTCTCATAACACCTCTCCGCCTCTCCCCATTCCTCTAAGGAGGCGTGGGCATAACCTAGGTTTAGATAGCCCAGGGCTACCTCTAACACTCGATTCGCTCCCTCCAGGATGGCGATGGCCTTTTCATACTGCTGAGTGGCCTTCCGCTCCTCTCCCCGGGCATCATAGAGATTACCCAGGTTGCCCAGGATCTTGGCCCTTTGCACCTCATCGCCGGCCCGCTCCGCCATACGGAGGCCCTTCCGATAATAGCGCAGCGAGCCTTCCCAATCTCCCTTGAGGAACAGGACTGTCCCCATGGTGGAGAGGGTCTGGGCCTTTTGAAGCCCATCGGCCATCTGCCTCAAACCCCTTCGACAAAGGGCTAGGGCCTTATCCCAATCTCCCACCCTCATCTCCACATTCCCCATCTCGGTCCATATGATGGCCTCCTGGAGGGGGTCGTTTAAGTCTTTATTCGATCGCAAGGCCGAGGATAGGCTTTCCAGGGCCTCCTTCCTTTGACCTACAATCAGTAACAGGTTAGCCTGAGCCCTCAATATCTCCACCCTGCGCTTCCCATCCCCTACCTTTTCCTCTTCAGCCTCCAAGAGGCCCAAGGCCGCCCCATAGAACTGGAGGGCCTCTTGGGGGGCGTATAGCCTCTCCGCCTTGTGGGCCGCTAACAGGGAGTAGTGAAGGGCCTTATCCATTCCTCCCCCTCTGAGGTAATGGTGGGCCAGATCGTAAATAACCTCTTCCAGGGCCTCAGCGTGGAGTTCTTCCATGCATCGTGCCACCTCTAGATGGTACTCCCGCCTGAGGGCAGGGGGGAGTTCGTGGTAGAGCACCTCATGGATTTTATGGTGGGCGAAGCGATACCTATCATCTTCCGAAACGATCAATTGATACCTCTGCTCCAAGACCCTCAGACGTTTGAGGAGGTCCAACCTCCCCAGCCCGGTAAGGGGGACTAGTATCTCTGGGCCGAACCGGCGGCCCAATACCGCCGCGTAATCCAGGAGATCCCGCTCTTCCGCCGTCACCTGTTCCAGCCGGCGGGCGATGACCCCAAAGACCCGAGGAGGGATCTCCATTTGAGGCCTCTCTTGGGCTAGATACCACCCCTCCTCATCCCTCAAAAGGGCCCCTTTGTCCCGCAACAACCTCATCGTCTCCAAGACGAAGAAGGGGTTCCCCTCCGTCTCCTGGAAGAGCAGATCCACGAACTCCTCGTTCAGGCTTCCGGCCCGGAAGAGGGGCGTCAACATCTGGGCCAAGTCCTCCCTGGCGAGGCCAGTCACTTGCATCTCCTCCAGCAGTCCCTCCCTGCTCATGCGACGCATGGTTTCCAGGAGGGGGTGGCCTTCCTCCCCGCGGCGCGCCCCTACCTCCTCGCGGCGATAGGTCCCCACCACCAATATCCTGGCCTCCCTGATGCCCCTAGCCAGGTAATGGAAAAGTTGGAGGGTGGTGACGCTGGCCCATTGGAGGTCATCCAAGAATAAAAGGAGAGGACGCAACCGAGAGATGGCCAAGAAGAGCCGGGTGAGGGCCTCGAACATCCGGGCCTGGGCCTCCGGCCAACCTATGCTCGGCCCCTCCCTTTCTGCCTCCCCAGCGGCAAAGGGCAAGAGGCCGGAGAGTTGGGAGGTCAAGCCATCGATCTCCCCCTGCAGGGTGGATTCCTTTCCCAGGAGCACCGTCTCTCGGCGATCCAGATAGCCTTCTAAGGCCTCCACGAAAGGGAGGTAAGGGTTAGGGGCCTCCTC
>CAYUAM010000125.1:0-5919 GCA_964442805.1 uncultured Anaerolineales bacterium
GGAGTCGGTTCCGGGCCTCTTTCTCCAGTTCCCTGATCTCGCGCAGGGCCTTTTCCAGTTCCTCCTGCAGTTTGGGCCGGTGCTCCTCGAAGGTCTTCTTCTTCTCCTCGCTGAGTTGTTCGTACTGCTCGCTGGTCAAGACTTGGCCCTCCACCACCGGGGCCACGATGAAGCCCATGGGCGTGCGCAGGAGGGCAAATCCCTTCTCCCGAACATAACTCTCCAGTTTCTTGAAGGCCTCGGTGCGCTCCTCATCCAGTCCCCGATTGATCTTGGTCCTATGTTGCTCGTATTCCTCGCTCTCGAAGGCCCGCGGGATCTCCTCCTGCACGCTCTTTATCAACTCTTCCATATCCTTGCGCAGGGCGCTGCCCTTGCTGGCGGGAAGGCGCAGAGCACGAGGGCGATAGGGGTCTTGGAAATTATTCACATAGCACCAATCGTCGGGAACGGGCCGTCCTATGGCCCTCTCCTCCAGGAAGGCCTGAGTGGTGGTGGTCTTCCCGGAGCCGGTAGGGCCGATAACGAAGACGTTATAGCCGTAAGAGGGGATATCCACCCCGAAGTCGATGGCCTTGGTGGCCCGCTCCTGGCCGATGATCTCGGCCACCGGTGGCAACTCCCGGGTGGATTCGAACTCGAACTCGCGGGGGTCGCATACGCACCGCAACTCTTCCGGCTTCAGTTCCCTGAACTCCATCTTTCCACCTCCTCTCATATTCTACCGCAGCCTGCGACCGGGATAACCGTTCTCTACGATATAAACATGAACTGGAGGGTCAATCTGGGCGCCTCGGGGATCGAAGGCCACTTTTCCCAAAGGCCCATAGAGGGCCTCAAGCACCCCTTGGCGAGTGAGCCTCCCTTCCTTCTCCAGGGCCCTTTCCATGGCCTCTAGGAGCAGATTGGTGGCTTCATAAGCCAAGAAGGAGTGCGGGCTAGGGTCTTTTCCGGCCAACTCTCCATATCCTGTCGCGAAATGGGGGTCATCCACCGGGACGCTAGAAGTTACATATGTGGTCCCTAGGGCAAGTCCCCCGGCCCACTGGACGAAAAGGGGGTCATCCAGGCCGTTCCCCCCCATGAAGGGCGCCTCTACCCCCTCCTGGCGAATCTGGCGCAGGAGTTGCGCCCCCTCCCAGGCCTCTCTGGTGAAAAAAACGAGACCTACCCCTTCCTCCGCAGTGGAGACGACCTCCCCTCCTCGTGCCCGGACGGCGGAGACGAAGGCCGCCTTGAGATCGCCTTCCGGGCCCAGGACGGCGATGCGCCCGGCCCCATATTCTTCCAGCACGAAGGTAGCCGCTTCCCGCCCCAACCTCTCCTCATCGGCGCCGAGACGGAAGACCCCGGGGCCTCCCGCGGTCAATTCGGCCGCCGCTAGGCCGGGGGCCACAAGCGCCAGGCCCGACTCCCTATAGATGGAGGAAGCGGCCAAGGTAGTATCCTCACGGAAGTGGCCTAGGGCTCCCATCACCAGGGGGTCAAGGGCTAATTCTTGCGCCTGCCCTGGCGCTTGGGAAGGGTTGCCGCCGTCGTCTAGGGCCACCAACTCCACCATATGGCCTCCCACCCCTCCCCTACCGTTCCGCTCCTGCAGGGCCAATTTCACCCCGTAGAGGATATCGTAGCCCAGCGACCGATAGGTCCCCTCGAAGGGAGCCACCACTCCTATCTTCACCAAAGGTTTGGTGCGACTAAAAACGCAGGCAGTGAGAAGTAAAGCACAAAACAGGAGCAGAAAGGGCCTACTTCTCATACCGCCTCTGGTTCTCCAGGTGTTCCTCGTAGGTCTCGGCGAAGGCGTGAGAGCCATCGCCCTTGTGGTAAAGGAACATATATTTGGTCTGGGCCGGCTCCAGCACCGCCTGGATGGAAGCCAAACCTGGGTTACAGATGGGCCCTGGAGGGAGGCCAGGGTAGAGATAGGTGTTGTAAGGGGAATCCGCGGCCTTCATCTCCTCCAGGGTGACGGGGCTCTTCCACCACTGGCCGCTCTCCTCCTGGTAGCCCAAGGCATATTGGGCGGTGGCGTCGGACTCCAGGAGCCAACCGGCCCGCCAGCGGTTGAGGTAGACGCTGGCGATGATGGGCCGCTCCTGGTCGATCTTGGCCTCCCTCTCCACCAAGGAAGCCAGGGTCACCACCTGATGGATGGTGAGGCCTTGAGCCGCCGCTTCTTCGCCCATCTCCTCGGTGAAGCGTTGCCCAAAATTGTCGAGTAGAAGGGATACTATCTCTTCCGCCCCCAACCCCTGGCCTATCCTATAGGTGTCGGGAAAGAGATACCCCTCCAGAGAGACCCCCTGGGGCCGGCTGCTTAGGAAATCGTTATTGAAACGGCCCTCCCTGACCAATTGCATGAACTCCTGGGCATCGGCCAACCCCCTCTTTTCCAATAATTCGGCGATCTCCTCTGCCCGCCAACCCTCGGGAATGGTGAGGAGCGCCTCCTCCGGCTGGCCGTGCTGGAGGGCTTCTACCATCTCCTCCATGTTCATATTGGGACGCAGTTGATAATAACCGGCCTCCAGTTGGCTATCTATCCCTCGATAGTACACCAAGAGGCGAAAGAGTTGGGCATCCCCGATCAACCCCGCTTCCTGGAGGCGAACAGCGATGGTGGCCGCCGTCTCACCGGGGGCGATGGAGAAAAGCACAGGGGTGGAATCATCGCTGGCCGGAGCCTCTATCTCTCCCCGCCGCACCTCCAGGTAGAGGCCCAAGAGCCTCCTCTCCAGGGAAGAGAGGTCTATGGAGGTAGAACCCCCTTCTCTCGCCTTCAGGAGGTCACGACTGGCGGAGAGAACCCCGCCTACCAGGAGCATCGCTACCAGGATAAGAAGCCCCAGGCTAAGGGCCTTTTTGTTCATCTCGCCGCAGGTAATCTATATAGCCTTGCAAGATGGCTGCCGCAGCAGCCGCATCGAGGCCCGAACGCGGCCTCTTTTTCCCCGCCTCGGCCCGGGCCCTGGCGGCTCTGACAGTGGTCAGCCGCTCATCCCAGAAGATGATGGGGATCTTCAACCGTTCCTTCACCTGGGCCACATAGGCCTCCACCTTCCGGGCCTCCTTCCCGGCCGTACCGTTCAAACGGCGGGGATAGCCCACCACGATGGCCTCCACCTCATATTCTCGGGCCAACCGGGCGATAGCCTCGAAATCCTCCTCTTTGGAGCGCCTCTCGATGACCTCCACGCTCCGAGCCAAAACCTGATTAGGGTCGCTCACCGCCACCCCGATGCGCCGTCCGCCTAAGTCTAAGCCCAAAAGTCGCACTCACCCCTCCTGGGGCAAGACGAGAAGGGAGATGCGGAAGGGAGTCCAGGGCAAGCGAGGCCACCAAGAGGGCATGATCTCTACCCAGGGTTTCTCCACCAACTCCAGTTTCCGTTCAAGATAAGCCACCGCCTCGGCGGGAGAGCGGCCGGCCAAACCCTGCTTGACCTCCGCCTCCTCCACGCGCATGACCATCCTCCCGGCTACGGAGAGGTCGAAGGCCATCTTCCCCTCCTCGATGGAGATGACCCCTCCCGGACGGTAGTCGATCTCCTCGGAGAGTAGTTGGAAGCCTGGGCTCACCCTGGATTGCAAGGTCGATAGGGCCAAATCGCGCATATCCTCCCTCTTCACCGCCACCCCCTTGACCAAGGCCCGCATCTCCAAGGTCAAGGAATCCCCCTCGTCGCCAGCGAATTTGTCGTAACTCTCCTGGAGGACGATCAAACTCAACGACTCGGGAGGCAAGTAAGCATCGCCCATCTGGGAAGACAAGGCGTTATAGCCTTCCTGCCTGAGCCGCTGCATCAAAACGGTGCGCACCTCCTCCTTGTCCTCATTGGTCACGTAGGAGACCTGTTTCACCGTGCCGCCCTCGGTAGGAGAATCGTTTATGACGTTCACCTGCAAGGCCAAGAGGCCCTCCACCCGATTGACGGTCCAGGCGGGGACGTTGCCGCTGGGGCCAGGGTCCAAGGCCTCCACCTTCACTCGAACCCTCCCTCCCACCGCCGGAGGCAAGGTTACCTCTTCTATGGTGCGAAAGCGGATGCTGGTGCCCCCGCTGGTGGTCACTATGGTGCCGGAGACCACGGTGGTGGGCTCACTCCTCTTGTTGCTGAAGATGACCTCCCCCTGAGCGAAGCCATCGGGGACATCCTTCTTGGCCATAGTAGCCATCTGCTCCCGCCCTGCAACTTCCACTTCCACCACCTTGGCCGGCAAGGTTAGGTTGGCGAAATCTGTCTCCTCCAACTCCGGATCAGCCTTCGCGGTCAGGCTAGTCTCTAGGGGGTAGGTAGCCGGTTTGACCACCACCGTGGCGCCAGGGAAAAGCAAGACAAGGACCAAGGATACGAGGAGCGAGATACCCCCCAGGAGGCCGAAGAAGAGGACCGCCTACCCCCGCTGCCAGGTGGTCTTTCACCCTTTAATTAAAGAAGGGCGCCTCTCTGGGAAAGGCTTAAAGGGCAATGAGCGGGCCGGCCAACGGCTTCCCCTCGCTTTTTCCAGCGAGGCGAAAACGGGGAAGCCCTCCTCTCGAGCAAGTCTGGCCAGGCCACCTCCGACTACCAAGGCCACCCGTAGCGGTGAATCGGCCAGGAATCGGCCCAGCATGCGGAGATGATGCCGCTTGCTGAGGCCTCGACAACCGGGAGGCACCACCAAAATTACTTTCGTGGCCTGAGCCCCGGACAGGCGACGACGGAGGGTGGCGAAATCGTCTTCCGCCTCCAAATAGATGACCTGCTCGGTCCCAGGGGACGAAGGTTCCCTCAACTTCAACCCCTCAAATCAACGCCGGTGTTCGAGCACCGACGTTGAAAAGATATGCACCACCCTTTAAACGCGCCTTATCTATTTTTCAGGACTCGGGAGACGAAATCGACTGCCGAGCCAAGGGCCTGTGCCAACCTTTTAGGATCTCCGCCCCCACCCTCAGCCAGGAGGGGACGTCCACCACCGCTCCCGCCCATCTTGCCGCTCACCTCTTTTATCAAGAGGTCGGCTCTCAAGCCCCTCTCTTCCAGGTCTGGGGTCACCGCCGCCACCAAAGCGGGCTTCCCGTCCAAAAGGGTAGCCAATACGATGGCCGCCGAGCCCAGGCGTTCCCTCAAGATATCTACCATCCCTCGCAGGGATTGGCGGCTATCAGCCTTCACCTCCGCCGCCAAAAGGGTCACCCCTCCCACCTTCACCGCCTTGGCCGCCAATTTGCCCACCTCATCCCGGGCTGACTCTCGCTTGAGCCGTTTTATCTCCCTCTCCCTCTGGCGCAATTCCTGAAGGAGGGAAAGTACCTTCTCCTCCACCTCCTGGGGCTGAGCCTGGAGCAGGTCGGCCAGGTGCATTAAGGTGGCCCGAGTCCTCTGGGCATGCTCCGCGGCCCCGCGGCCGGTGAGGGCCTCCAGGCGGCGCAGCCCGGCCCCTATGCTCTCCTCCCCCACGATAGAAAAACTACCGATCTGGCCGGTGGCCTGAAGATGGGTCCCGGCGCACAACTCCTTGGTGTAATCGCCGATGCTCACCACCCGCACCTGCTCCCCATACTTCTCCCCGAAGAGGGCTATGGCCCCCATAGCCGTGGCTTCATGGTAACTCATCACCTGGGCCTGGACGGGTAGGTTTTCCCTGACCTTGGCGTTGACCAGTCGCTCTATCTCCAACCGTTCCTCGGGGGTTAGAGGGGCCATATGGGTGAAGTCGAAGCGGAGCCTATCGGGAGCGACAAGGGAACCAGACTGTCTGGCATGCTCCCCCAGGACCTCCCGCAAAGCCTTATGTAAAAGGTGGGTAGCAGTATGGTTGCGCATTATGTCCAATCTGCGCTCTTTATTCACCTTCGCTGTGATTATGTCTCCTTTTCTGAAGGTCCCTTCCTCGACAACCCCATAATGGACGATAAAACCAGCCAAAGGA
>CAYUAM010000126.1:0-5880 GCA_964442805.1 uncultured Anaerolineales bacterium
TCCAGTTCGGACGCCCCATCGCCGATTTTCAGGCCGTACAGTGGATGATCGCCGCCTCCACGGTGGAGCTGGAGGCCGCCCGCCTCCTCATCCTTCAGGCCGCCTACCTGGAAGACCAGGGGAAGCGCTTCACCAAGGAGGCGGCCATGGCTAAACTCTTCGCCTCCGAGGCCGCCGAGCGGGCCTGCTTCAACGCCATCCAGATTCACGGTGGCTACGGCTACACCCGCGACTACCCGGTGGAGCGCTACTACCGGGATAACCGCCTCACCACCATCGGCGAGGGAACCTCCGAGATCCAAAGGCTGGTCATCGCCCGACAAATTTTAGCCCTGGGCGGGGAGATCTAGCGTGGTCAGTAAAAGGGAGATCTGGGGCAGCCTCATGGCCGTGGCAGGTCTCATGGTAGGCCTGGTAGCCCTTGTCTTGGCGGCCAGTTTCCCCCCGGCCCGAGAGTTGCCTCCCCAAGCCCTCATCCCCCTCATGGCCATCTTCGAGGCCTCGCTCATCCTGCCCCCTTGGTTCATCGTCCTGCGCCGTCACCGTGGCTCCTGGTCCCATCTGGGCTTCAGGAGGTTTAATCCCCTTTATCTGGTGGTGGGAGGGGTCCTTTTCGCCCTCTCCCTCTTCATCAATTTGATCTGGGGCCTGATACTCATCCAGTTCAATCTGGAGATGCAGCCCGAGATTCTGCCCCTCTTCGGCGGGGGAAGAGGGGGCTTCGTCTTGGCGCTGACTGTGGTCAGCCTCATCGCTCCTTTGGCCGAGGAGGCCTTCTTCCGAGGTCTCCTCTTCGCCGGCCTGAAGGAACATTACGGCCTGGGGCGTGCCATCCTTTTCAGTGCCCTCATCTTCACCCTCTTTCACCTTAGCCCCACCTCCTTCCTGCCCATCTTCTTTCTAGGTTGTTTCCTGTCTCTCCTTTACCATCTCTCTGGCTCCCTGTGGCCGAGCGTCCTCATGCATGCCACCATGAATACCTTGGCTCTCACCGTTTCTTACCTATCCTGGGGCTTCTTCGCCTTTGGCCCTTGACAGGTCGAAAGAAAAGGGGTAAGATTATCATGACGCAACGCGTCATGAAATCGAGCGGGAGGGTTAGAAGATGGCAAAGGAGAAGAAGCCGGAAACTTTGGCCGAGGGGAGTAAGGCCCTGATGGAGGCCCTGCGCAAACTGCTCTTGGCCAGCATAGGGGTGGCCGTCCTGGCTCAAGAGGAGGCCCAGGTCCTGGTGAATCGCCTGGTGGAAAAGGGCCAGATCGCCCAAGAGGATGGCAAGAAACTCATGGAGGACCTAAGGACGCGAAGGCGGGAGCACCTGGAGAAAGCCATCGACGCTCGCATAGAGAAGGCCTTGGAGCGGTTCCAGATCCCCACCAAAGGGGAGATCGATAAACTCAGCCGGAAAATAAACGATCTGAGCAAGAAGATCGACGAATTAAAAAAGGCCTAGGAACCTTTGCGCGTCATCAGGAGATACGCCAACCGCAAACTATACGATGCGGAGGAGAAGCGGTACGTTTCCCTGGCTCAGGTGGCGGAGTTGGTGAGGGCCGGGGAGGAGATCCAAGTCCTGGATCATCGGAGCGGGGAGGATCTCACCTCTGCTACCCTATCACGCATCCTGCAGCGAGGGGAGGAGGAAAGTAGCCTGCCTCAATCGCTGCTGCGAACCCTCATCCGGCTGAGCCGCCTCCCCTGGGATGGCCTCAAATTCGATGAGGAGAGGCTAGAGTTCCTGGTCAGCAGGGGGGAAGAGGCTTGGGAGGAGGCCCAAAGGGCCATGCAAGATGAGGCCCTCCGTGGCCAGCAATGGTTAGAGGAAGCCATCCAGGTCAGGGTGGAGCGGGCCCTGGAGCGGAGCGTGGCTTCCAAGGCCGACCTGGAGGGGCTAGAGGCCCAAGTAGATGAACTATGGGCTAAGGTCGACGCTCTTTTAGGCGATCAGTGAAGATGGAAGAGTTGGAGATAGTATACACCGCCTACGGGCAACTCCAGGCCCACGTCATCAAGGGTCGCCTGGAGAGTGAGGGGATACCGGTGCTCCTGCGCTATGATAGTGGGAGCACCGTTTTTGCCCTCACCGTGGATGGACTGGGGAAGGTGGAGATATGGGTCCCCCGCCCTTTGGCCCAGCGAGCCCGGGAACTGCTGGAAGGGGCCGAGGCCCCTCAATAAGCCCTTCCCTTCTTGTGTAAGGCTAAGGGCCGAGAGGATCTCCCCTCGGCCCCTATGCTTTACTGCGCGATCTCGTAGCGCATGGAGACCTGGATCACTATCTCCAGTTGCCCGGGGGTGATGGGAGCACCACCTCCTCCTATCCCCTCGGCGGGGGCCATAGCGGCCCTCTCGACGTAGTACGGACCCTGTATGCCGTACTCGTCCAGGGAGAGGAGTTCGCCCAAGGACACCCCGGCGGCCTCGGCTAATTGCTGAGCCTTCTTGCGGCCATCCTCCACGGCCATCTTCCGGGCCTGCTCCTGCACCGGGCGGGGGTCCTCGATGGTGAAGTTGATGCCGTAGATATTGTTGACCCCGGCCGCGGTGGCGGCGTCAAGGAGATCGCCCACCTTCTCCAGATCGCGCATCTTGACCAGGACCATATTCCGCGCCACGTAGCCTATTATCCTGGCCTCCCCTTCCTTCTCGTAGTCTATCTCCACGTAGATGGAATAGTCTACGGTCTGGATATCCTCCGGGGAGATGCCGAACTCCGATAGGGCGCCCATCACTCTATTCATGGCCTCGCTATTCTGGCTGGCCGCTTCCTTGGCCGTAGGGGCCCTGGTCTCCACCCCTAAGGTTATCTGGGCCATATCGGGCTTGGCGTATACCCTTCCTTCCCCCATCGCCGATATGGCGTTAGGGGCAGCCTCCTCCGTCACCTTGAGCGGGCCTCCCGCCTGTAGCGCCTTGGGCAGGGCCAGGGCCAATCCCACGATGAGCACCCCGACCAACAGGAGCGCTAAGATTGCCCCTAGGACGCCGGAAAGCACCTTTGACATCTGTACACCTCCTTGATAAAAATTATATCACTTGCGCACTATTTAGACGAAGGAGAGCCCTTTGAGGTTCCATGACCTTCGAGTATAATCCCTGTATGGAGATGTCCTATCACGAATATGTGGGCTCCATCCACCTTCACACCACGGCCTCCGATGGCACCGCCCCTTTGGAAGAGGTGGCCCTTATCGCTTCCCAAGTGGGCCTCGACTTCCTCATCCCTACCGACCACAATGTTTTGGTCAAAGACAAGGAAGGCTGGTATGGCAAGGTCCTACTCCTGGTGGGCGAGGAGATCCACCATAGGGAGCGCCGGCCGGAGGCCAACCATTACCTGGCCTTGGCCATCCAAGAGGATGTGGCCCCCTACGCTCCAGATCCACAGGCCCTCATCGACGCGGTCAACGCCCAAGGGGGGTTCGGCTTCCTAGCCCACCCCTTCGAACACAGCGGCCCCTATTCTGGGGAGGGGGAGTTCAATTGGGTGGATTGGGAGGTAAAAGGCTACACCGGCCTGGAACTGTGGAACTACATGTCCGAGTTCAAATCCTACTTGCCTAACTTGCCTCAGGCCCTCCTGGCCGCCTATTTTCCGGGCCTCTTCATCCGGGGCCCCTTCCCTAAGACCCTGCGAAGGTGGGACCAGTTGTTAGAGGAAGGAAGGGTGGCCATCATGGGGGGCACCGACGCCCACGCCCGCCAATATTCGCGGGGGCCGCTCCGGGGGCAGATCTTTCCCTATTCTCACTGCTTTCGCACCATTCGCACCCATATCTTGACCCCTGAGCCATTCAACGGGGAGTTGGAACACGACAAAACCCTGATATATGGGGCCTTAAAGGGAGGATGCGCCTTCGTGGCCTATGACCTCATGGGCGATAGCCGAGGCTTCCGCTTCATCGCCCGCAGCGGAGGCAAGGAGGCCCTCATGGGGGAGGAGATCCCCCTGGAAGGCGAGGTCGAATTGGAGGTGTCCTCTCCCCTTCCTGCCGAATTGCGACTAATCCACAGGGGGAAAATAGTGGCCCAAGCCAAGGGTAAGAGCCTCATTTATAGAGTCCAGGAGGGTGGCGCTTATCGGGTGGAGGCCTATCGTCACTATCTATTCAGGAGGCGAGGCTGGGTTTTCACCAACCCCGTCTATCTCCTTTAGGGCTTCACCGAGGCTATGGGCGTCGATAATGGATGGCCAATGTGGGGTATCGGTCGTCACCGCAACCTCGTAGGCGGCGAGCCGATAAGATTGCCTGCCCTTGTGGCTAATTTGACGACGGGAAGCATAAAGGATATAATGAACCAAAAAGGAAAGGAAGGTAGGAATGGACCCGGTCGCTTTTAGGATCGGCCCTTTGGCCATCTATTGGTATGGCATCATCCTGACCGTGGCTATCCTGGTGGGAGGATATGTGGCCAGCCGTGAGGCCAAGCGGCGAGGCGAAAACCCAGACCACGTCTGGAACAGCCTCCTCTTGGTGGTCCTCTTCGGCCTCATCGGGGCCCGTTTGTACCATATCTTTTCTAGCCCCCAAGGGACTAACGTGGGATGGGAATATTATCGCCGCAACCCGGTGGAGATAATCATGATCCGGCAGGGAGGTTTGGCCATCTTCGGGGCCGTGGCCGGGGGAGTTTTCGGCCTGTGGCTCTATGCTAGGCTCGCGAGGCTCGATTTCCTCCTGTGGGCAGATATGGCCGCCCCGGCGCTCCTTCTGGGCCAAGCCATCGGACGGTGGGGCAACTTCTTTAACCAGGAACTCTATGGCTATCCCACTACCTTGCCTTGGGGCATACCCATCGACAAGCCTTATCGCCTCCCCCAGTTTGCCGACCTGCCGGAGACCACCCGTTTCCACCCCACCTTCCTCTATGAGTCGATCTGGTGCTTCCTCTCCTTTCTTCTCCTCTTCTATATCGGCCGGCGGTACGGACCTCGTCTAATGAAGGGCGATCTCTTCCTCCTGTGGGGCGTGTTATACCCCTTGGGGCGCTTCTTCGATGAGATGCAACGGCCCGATGCCTGGCTGGTGCGAGGCATCCCCGTAGCCCAGTTGCTCTCCGGGGTGGTGGTGGTCATCTGTGCTGGATTGATAATATACCGCCACCGGTTTGCCAAGAAGGAAATGGGTTAGAACGCCTCCCTTCCTTTTCGGGCCTCCTTCAGGGGAGGCCTTTTTATTGGGGTTGACAAGGGGGGTGGCTTGGCGTAAAGTTTCACGGCAGTAGCAGCCAGAGGCAGATGATGAAGGTCGCCATTCGTCCCTTGACCATTCACGATTATGAGGCCCTGGTGGCCCTTTGGGGGAGGGCCGGTCTCAACTACCGCCGCCAGGGAAGAGATTCTCGAGGGTCCTTTGCCCGCCAGTTGGAGGGAGGAAAGGTAACCATCCTGGGGGCGGAGGCCGAGGGCCGATTGATCGGCTCGGTCATGGTCTCCGAGGATGGGCGCAAAGGGTGGATAAACCGCCTGGCCGTGGACCCTCGCTATAGGCGACAGGGGTTAGGGGCCCGTCTGATAGCCGCCGCGGAGGAGGAACTAAAAGGGAGAGGGATGACGGTCATGGCCGCCCTCATCGAGGCGGAAAATGCCCCTTCCATCGACCTCTTTGCCAAAGTGGGCTACCTCTTCGATGAGGGGATCCTCTATTTCAGTAAGAGGGAGAGCGAAGAGGCATAAGATCGATTGCCGCTGGGTGCATCGAGTCAATCGTGGAGGCTTGCTTCACGCCTCATTGAGAGCGTAGTCGAAGGGTTCGAAAGTGGCGATAAGAGTCCGACTCTATACTAAGCAAGGGTGCCATCTCTGCAAGATGGCCAGGGGTGTGCTCCTGCGATTGAAAAGGGATTACGACCTGGCCATCGAGGAGATCGACATCACGG
>CAYUAM010000127.1:0-5858 GCA_964442805.1 uncultured Anaerolineales bacterium
GCCTATGGCGATAAAAGGCTCATCCTCTACTCCTCCGCTCCCCGAGACCTATGCGCCGTTCCCCCCGAGAACCTCAATATAGAGCACCCTCTTGGACTGGAACTCTCCCCTGGCCTTAGACTCGTAGGGTACGACCTTCTCGTGCGGGAGGTGAGGACGGGGGATATCTTGCGGGTGGTCACCTATTGGCAGGGCGAAGGCGACGTCAATCTGGCCCTATTAGGCCCTCAAGGCCAGCCTTTCCAGGTGGTACCCCTATCTCTCGCCGGCTGTCCAGAGAAGGAAGGCACCATTCGTCAAGAGGCCAATATTTATATCACCTCCCAGGTGCCCTCGGGCAGGTACACCTTATCGCTGAGCCTGGAGGGAAGGGGATGGCCCTTGGGGGAAATAAGGGTGGCTCGCATTGCCCCGAAGGAGAAGGCCCCTCCCAGCCACCCCCAGGAGTATAGGTTGGGCGACCAAGTGCGCTTCCTGGGCTTCGATCTGGAGCGTGACATTTACCCCCCCGGCGAGGCCATCCATCTGGTCCTCCATTGGGAGGCCCTCTCCCCTATGGATACCAGTTACGTGGTCTTCACCCACCTCTTGGGCCAGGAGTTTAACTCACAAAGGGGCAACTTCATCTGGGGCCAAGTGGATAACCTCCCCGTGGGCGGCTCCTACCCCACCACCGGTTGGGCCCCCGGGGAGAGGGTAGCCGACGAGTATTGGATACCCATAGACCCCCAGGCCCCTCCGGGAGATTACGAACTGGAAGTGGGGATGTATGAGCCCGCTACCGGGGTCCGCCTCCCCGTTTTCGATGCCCAAGGGACGGCCCTGGGAGATAGGATCCTCCTGGCTCGCCTCAAGGTGAGCGTATGGCCCTGAGGCAGACCTCGACCTCTCTGATAACGACTAACGACCTATTGGCTCCTCGGCAACCAGGGGTTGACAAAAAGGCAGGCTCCTGGTTATAATCCCCAAAATGTCAACTCAAAGGCAGGCTAGGGAATCGAAAGAGGAAGGAAGCGAAGGGCTCCGGTGGGGGGAAGGGCAAGGCCAGACCGAGTATGCTCTCCTCTTGGTGGGGATAGGCTTAGCCGTCCTCCTCGCGCTTGTCTATTTCGGCGGTTGGTTAGGAGGCGTCTACCAATGGATCATTGCCCACCTCAGCCTCTGAGGGCGGCTCATTCACCGTGATGATGGATCCTCTGCACTAAATCGGTTCCTCCCGGCGTGGGGTTGAACGATGCCCCTTCTTCAAGGGCGAAGGAGGTAGGAGAGTATGGAACTCGATGAGATCATCAAAGTGGCGCGAGGGGAGGAGAGAGCAGATCTCCTCCTCAGGAACGCCAATCTGGTGAACGTCCTCTCCGGAGAAATCCACCCGGCCCACGTAGCCATCTACCGCTCTCGTATCGCGGGCCTGGGGGAATACGAGGCCCAGGAGGTAATCGACCTGGAGGGGGCCTATCTGGCCCCTGGCTTCATCGACAGCCATATCCACGCCGAGAGTTCCATGGTTCGCATCCCGGAGTTGGCCAGGGCCATCATCCCCCACGGCACCACCACCATCGTCATCGACCCCCATGAGATCGCCAACGTCATGGGGCTGGATGGCATAAGGTATATGTTGGAATCGAGCAAATATAACCCCTTGAGCGTCTATGTGATGTTGCCCTCCTGTGTCCCCTCCACGGGGATGGAGACCACCGGCTCCCACCTCAGCGCCAACGACCTCTCCCCCCTGCTCAACGACCCTTGGGTGATAGGGATGGGGGAAGTGATGAACTACCATGGGGTAGTGGATAGAGATAGCGACCTTTTGGACAAGATAAGGATCGCCCAGGACTGTCCCGTGGATGGCCACGCTCCCCTCCTCTCCGGCCGCGACCTCAACGCCTACATAGCCGCCGGGATCTCCTCCGACCACGAATGCACCACCTGGGAGGAGGCTCAGGAGAAACTCCGCCTGGGGATGCACATCATGATCAGGGAAGGGAGCGTGGCCAAGAATTTGGAGGCCCTCCTCCCCCTGGTGAAGCCGGAGAACGCCAGTCGATTCATGTTGGTGAGCGACGATGTCCACCCCGCGGACCTCCTCGACCAGGGCCATGTGGACCATATAATCCGCAAGGCCATCGCCCTGGGGCTCTCCCCCCTCCTGGCCATCCAGATGGCCACCCTGAACCCGGCCCGCTATTTCGGCCTCCGCGATAAGGGGAGCATCTCCCCCAGCCATCTGGCCGACCTGGTGGTCTTGGATGACCTGCAGGATTTCAAGGTAAAGATGGTCTTTCGAGAGGGACGGCTGGTGGCCAAAGATGGTGAACTTATCCCTGGAGCCTTGAAGCCCCACGAGGTGGCCCTGCGCAGTTCCATCAACGTGGCCTGGATCCACCTCGATCATTTCAAGATAAAGGCCCAAGGCCGCCGGGCTAAGGTCATCGGGTTGACCCCTCAACAACTGGTTACCCAGAAGTTGGTAGAGGAGGTGAAAGTGGAGGGGGGCCTGGTGGTGGCCGACCCGGACCGCGATATCCTGAAACTGGCAGTCATCGAAAGACACTTGGCCTCGGGGAACGTCGGGCTAGGGCTGGTCAAGGGGTTCGGCTTGAAACAAGGGGCCTTGGCCTCCTCCGTGGCCCACGACTCTCACAATATCATCGTGGTGGGCACCAACGACGAAGATATGCTCACCGCCGCAGTGCAAATAGTGAGGATGCGGGGAGGGTTGGCCGTGGCCGCTGAGGGGAAGGTAGTAGCCTCCCTGTCCCTGCCCATCGCCGGGCTGATGTCCGAAAAGAGCATCGAGGAGACCAGGGCTGACCTGGAACGGTTGACTGCCGCAGCCAAAGGTTTGGGCTGTCAGGTGGATAGCCCCTTCATGGCCATCTCCTTCCTGGCCCTCCCGGTCATACCGGAACTGAAATTGACCGACAAGGGGCTGGTGGATGTGGAGCGGTTTCAGATCGTCCCCCTCTTCGAGGAGGCCTAAACCCTCTGGGGTGGCATCGAGGGGAAGCGCTCTTATCGATTACGCAGCAGGCCCCAGATGGGGTCGGCCCAGGGGCACCGGTAGCCCATGAGAGCCTGGCAAACCCCCACCGGCCCAAAAGGGCTCAAGACCCCCCTCCTGGCCAAAAGCAGGGAGAGGTCGCACAGGGGGAGCCCCATCACGTTGGCATAGCACCCTTCCACCCGGCTGGCCGGCCTGAACTCCCGGTCTTGGATGGCGTAACCCCCCGCCTTGTCGAAGGGCTCCCCTCGGGCCACGTAACGGTAGATGGCCTCGTCGGAATATCGGCGCATGCGGACCGTGGTCTCCGTCACCGCGGCCTCGGCTTCCCCCCAGGAGGCATCTAGAAGCGTCACCGCCGAATAGACCTTATGCCGCCTCCCCCGCAATAGGCATAGCATCTCCACCGCCTCCTCCGGGTCGGCGGGTTTCCCCAATACCCGATTCCCCAGGACCACCAAGGTGTCGGCGGAGATGACCATTCCTTCACCCTCCCGTTTGGCCACTTCCAGGGCCTTCTCCAGGCTCAGTTGGCGCACCGTCTCCTCTGGGCTCCCCCCTTCTGCCATCGATTCTTTCAAGGAAGGCTCCACTACGGAGAAGGAGAAACCCAGGAGGCGCAGCAACTCCCTCCGGCGAGGCGAAGCCGAGGCCAGGATCAGGCGGATCATATAACTCCCCCAAATAGGCTATCCCCTCGGGAAACAAGCCAGGGTTAGGGCCCCAACCCTGCGCTTGCCATCCCTGCCTTTCATTCTACTTCGTTTCTCCCTTTTCGGGAAGGATGGTATACTTGGAATCTAGAGAGGCGCGGGTTTCACCTTGAAGGAGAAGAACGACCTAGATTTCGCCCTTTTGGAGCCGGGCGACCTCCTCCTGGTGGCCAACCCCACCGACCCCTGGTTTATCAGATACGCCCTCTTTTGGTCCCACGTGGGGATAGTAACCGAGGAAGGAATCATCGATGCGGTGAGGGAGCCCCGGGGGGAGTTGACCGAACTCCAAAATTGGGGGAGGGTGCAATGCGCTCCTTCCAAAGTCTACGCCGCCAATCACGACCTCTTGGCTTTGAGGGTAAAATGCAGCCCTGATAAGAGGCAGGCCGCGGTCAAGTACGCCCAGGAGAGGATCGGCCTTCCCTACTCCCCCACCCTCAAGCAGTTGCTCTTGGGCCGCCGCGATAATAACCACTACTCCTGTGGCTCCCTGGCTTGGCAGGCCTACCGGGAGCAGGGGATCGACCTGGCCCCCCTCCCTTTCGATATGGCCGTCCTGCCGCTCTTCCTCCTGCGGAGCCCTCATACGGAAGTGGTGGCCTATGGCAGCCGCTACCTACCACTGCAACGGAGCGGGCCCAACCTGGGCCTCCTCCTGGGGAGGCTATGGCTCAGATATCTATCACAGGCCGACATCACGGTATAGAGAGGAGAGCCTTATGCCGGTCATAGATTTCCATTTCCACCCCATCGAGTACGAAACCTACACCCCTTGGGCCAAGGAGTATTTGGCCTCGGTAGTGGGCGATATGGACTCCTTCATGGAGCGGATGCGCACCCCCCAGGCGGTGGTGGAGATGCTCCAGGAGGAAGGGGTCGATTACGCCGTGGTACTGGCCGATATAAGCCCTATCACCACCGGGGTCATCACCAACGAGTCCATCGCCGATTTTTGTAGGGATTATGATCGCCTCATCCCTTTCGCCACCATAAACCCTCGTCTGACCGCCCAGCCGGACAAGGAGTTGGAACGGTTGGTGCAGGGGCTGGGCTTCCGAGGCCTCAAACTCTACCCTACCTACAACCATTTCTACCCCAATGAAAGTGCCCTCTACCCCCTTTACGCCAAGGCCCAGGAGTTAGCCATCCCGGTGATGATCCACACCGGCTCCTCGGCCTTCCGTGGCTCCCGCTTGAAATATGGCGACCCCCTCTTCATCGACGACCTAGCCGTCGATTTCCCCGACCTAGTCCTCATCCAGGCGCATAGCGGCCGAGGCTTCTGGTATGACCGGGCCTTCTTCCTGGCCCGCCTCCACCCCAACGTCTATATGGAGATAGCAGGTTTACCTCCTCAAAGGCTGCTGGCCTACTTCCCCGAACTGGAGAGGAACGCCGATAAGATCATCTTCGGCT
This sequence comes from uncultured Anaerolineales bacterium, assembly GCA_964442805.1. Lineage (GTDB taxonomy): Bacteria > Chloroflexota > Anaerolineae > UBA7937 > UBA7937 > CAYUAM01. Next base: position 5,137 of record CAYUAM010000127.1, read on the forward strand.
CCGATTGGCCGGGGGTGAAGAGCATCAAGGCCAATATCGAGGCCATAAGGGGGCTGCCCTTGGGAGAGGAGAGCAAGGAGAAGATCCTGGGGGGGAACGCGGCTCGAATATTGGGGCTGTGAGGGTCAGGGGGAGGGCAGAAGGACCTTCACCCCACTCAGGGTTACGGTATCTCCCTCCCCTTCGGCCAAGGGGAGATAATGGCCACTCCTCGGGTCCAGGAGCCGGAGGCAGAGGTCATAATTCCCGGGAGGGGTCTCCGGCGGGATGGGGAAATAGAAGGGGTCCCGGAGCACCTGGCCCTTCGTCCAAAGGGTGGTGGGGTACTCCCCGTCCAAAGGTTGACGGACCAACTCCCCCCAAACTTTTCCCCCCTCACCCTGGAGGAAGATAGAGACGAGGTAGTCGGCCTGAAGCCCCTTTCTCGCCTGCCACCAAAGAGATAGGTTGATCCTCCCCCCAGCCTCCACTCGGCGGCGGTCCCACCCCCAGCCCAGGAGGGTCAAAGCGTCGTCGAAACCCCTGCGCTTGGGCTGGGGTATTTCCAGGGATTCTAGGGAGAGGGTGGAGGCTTTGGCCACGGTGAAAGGGCCTAGGGCCACGGCGTCCCCGCCCCCCACCGCCTTCAGCCTCTCTCCGGTAGCCCGGTCATACATCCCCACCAAGATGGCGCTCTCCAAGGGAGGCATATCGGGAGGGATATCCAGGAGGAACCGCTCCAC
>CAYUAM010000128.1:0-5840 GCA_964442805.1 uncultured Anaerolineales bacterium
TCCATGAGTCAGGGTAGCGCCATCCTCCACCACCAAAACTCGCTTCCCGGCGATAGCCCCGGGCTCCTCCACGGAGATGGGGGAGTTGGCCTTCACTACTATGGCCCTGGGGTTGACCTGGGCGATATTTTCCTGAACCAAGGCCACATCCTTCTCCTGGGCGGTGTCCATCTTGTTTATGACCACCACGTCGGCCATCCGCAAATTGGCCTCCCCAGGGTAATAGCGCAGTTCATGGCCGGCCCGGTGGGGGTCTACCACCACGATGTGGAGGTCGGGCCAAAAGAAGGGGAGGTCGTTATTCCCCCCATCCCAGAGGACGATATCGGCCTCCTTCTCCGCTTGACGCAGGATCATCTCATAGTCCACCCCAGCATAGACCACCGTGCCCCGGTCGAGGTGAGGCTCATAGTCCTCCCGCTCCTCGATGGTGCATTGATATCGGTCCAGGTCCTGGTAGGTAGCGAAGCGCTGGCAGGCCTGCTTGGCCAAATCGCCGTAGGGCATGGGGTGGCGAACCACTACCACCCTTTTCCCCATCTCCCGCAGGATGTCGGAGAGACGGCGGGAGGTCTGGCTCTTGCCGGAGCCGGTGCGCACGGCGCAGACGGAGATGACCGGGACCCGGGCTTGGAGCATGGTGCTCCGAGGGCCCATGAGGCGAAAATCGGCCCCGCCAGCCAAGGCCAGGGAAGCCTTATGCATCACATATTCGTGGGAGACATCGGAATAGGCGAAAACAACTTGGTCTACCTCCTGCTCCCTTATGATCTTCGGGAGTTCCTCCTCCGGGTAGATGGGGATGCCCTCAGGGTAGAGGTGACCAGAGAGTTCGGGGGGGTAAGTGCGTCTCTCGATATAGGGGATTTGAGTGGCGGTGAAGGCTACCACTTGGTAATCTTCGTGGCCTCGAAAGTAGACGTTGAAGTTGTGGAAATCGCGGCCGGCCGCACCCATGATGATCACCTTCTCTTTGGGCATCGACGCTCCTCCTTGAATAAAGTCAACGCAGAGAGAATGATTCCCCCACCGGCCATTCTTAGAAGGTCTCCAGGATATGCTCCTGATCTATCACCATCACTGCTCGACCATCCTCTAGGCTCACCTGGAGGAAATCCCGCCAATCGGGGTATCTTTGGCGGAGCCTATGGGTAATGGTCTTCACCACTTGAAGGGTCTCTCTCCTAGTAGGCGAAAGTATCTCTAACTCTACGCTTCGTAGGCCGACGAGGCAAGAGATTTCCACCTTTGGATGCCAACGGGCGAGATTCATATCGTGGACTATTTGGCGCACGTCCTCGGCCACTTCCCAAACCGTCCTCTTGTTGGTGACCATAGGAACCCGACCCTCAAGCCATCCTAGCCAAGAGGATCCCCACCTCATACAAGATTAGAAGGGGCACCATCACTATCATCATATTGAAGGGGTCGGGGGTGGGGGTGACGATGGCGGCGATGATGGCGATGAGGACGATGGCGTATCTTCGATAGCGAGAGAGGGTGGCCGCAGAGACGATGTGCAGTTTGGCCAAGAAGAAGATCACCAAGGGGGTCTCGAAGACCGCTCCCACGGCGAAGAGGAAGGTGGTGATGAAAGTTATATATTCGCCGATGGTCCATTGCGCCCGGGCGATATCTCCCCCGAAGGTGAGGAGGTATCTGACGCCAAAAGGGAGCATGGCGAAATAACAGAAAAGGAGCCCCACTATGAAGGAGATGGTAGCGCCGGGGACGATCAGGATAAGGTACCTTCGCTCCTTGGCGGTGAGGGCCGGGAGGAGGTAACGCATCATCTGATAGACGAGGACCGGCATGGCCAAGGCCACGCCAGCCAGGAGGGCCACCTTCATGTAGGTGATGAACATCTCCGTGGGGCGAAGGAAGATGGGCTTGAGATCCCCCATGGGGGCGATTAGGATCTTGAGTAAGCGGGAGGTGAAGAGGAGGCTGAAGAGGGTAGTCACCAGGAGGGCGGCCACCGACTTGATGAGGCGATCCCGCAACTCCTCCAGATGCTCCACCATAGTCATTCTTCTCTCTTCGCTCATCCCTGCTCCGTCCCTTTTTCCTCTTTACCCTCTGCTTCCTTTTTGCCTTCTTCCCCCATCAAGGGAGCCCGGAGGTCCTGGGCTACTCTATCCTTATCCTTTTTCAGTTCCTCCAGGGGAGCCTGTAGTTCCTGACCCAGCCTGGCTTTCTCCTTCTCTAATTCCTCCAAAGGGGCCTGTAACTCCTTACTTAGTTCCGAGGTCATCTCCTGGGAGGCCTGGCGCAGGTCGCGGAGGGCCTTGCCCAAGGCGGAACTGACCTCCGGGAGACGGCGCGGCCCGACTACTATGAGGGCGATAAGCAGTATTAAGATCAACTCGCCGGGGCCGATCCCTAGAAAATCCACCTCACTTCACCTCAGGAAGGGCCTGCTGGGCGGCCAAAGCGCCCAGGGCGCCGTTGATGAAGCGGCGGGAACCTTCGCTGCCGAACGTCTTGGCCAACTCCACCGCCTCGTTGATGGCCACCTTCAGCGGGACATCAGAGGCCATCATGATCTCGTAGATAGCCATACGTAAGATATTCCTATCGATGGCCGCCAACTGCTGGCAGGGCCATTGGGGAGCGATCTGGCCGATGATAGCATCCAGTTGGGGATGGTTAGCCACCACCCCAGAGACCAAGGAAGTGGCCAACTCCTGCGCCTCCAGGGGTAGTTCCTGCTGCTCCAGGTGGCGAGCCAAGACCTCCTCCCAGGGGTGGTGGGCCAAGTCCACTTCATACAAGATCTGCAAGGCCACCATGCGGGCCTTACGACGAACCTTCACCGACCCCTTCCTCCTGAGGGAAGGCTACATCCTGGATGTGGACGTTCACCTCCCGTACGGGCATGCCCACCATCTGTTGGATGGCCCGGGCCACTTCTTTCTGGATCTCCTGGCCCAGATGGAGCATGTTCACGTTGGGCTGGGCCACGATGAAAAGGTCCACGGAGACGGTTCCCTCTTCCACCTCCACCTTCACCCCTTCCGGACCCCCAGCACGGCGCAAGAAACGATCGAGGCCACCTGGGACGGGGCTCATGCGAGCCACGCCAGGGGTATTCAGGGCGACCGAGCGAGCGATGGTCACGAGCACTTGTGGAGCGACCATTATGATCCCAGAATCCTCTTCCATTGCCCTCCTCCTAAACCATCAACCCCCCATCCACGCGCAGCACCTGGCCGGTGATGTAGGAGGCCTCCTCAGAGGCGAAGAAGGCCACGGCGTTGGCTATATCCTCTGCGGTGCCCGGCCTCCCCAGGGGGGTGAGGCTGAGCATCCCTTCTATCATCTCCTGGGGTAGGTCGGCGGTGAGATCGGTGGGCACATAGCCAGGAGCCACGGCGTTGACGGTTATGTTGCGAGAGCCCAACTCCTTGGCCAGGGCCTTGGTAAAGCCCACTAGGCCAGCCTTGGCCGCCGAATAGTTAGCCTGACCCACCTGACCCACCAGGCCGGAGAGGGAGGTGATGTTGATGATCCGGCCGTAGTGCTGTTTGATCATGGGGCGCTGGGCCGCCTTAGTACAATGAAAGGCCCCCTTCAGGTTTGTATCCAGAACCAGATCCCAGTCGGACTCGGACATGCGCATGAGGAGGGTGTCTTTGGTGATGCCGGCGTTATTGACCAGGATATCTAGACGCCCAAAGGCCTCTAAGGTCTTGTCCACCAGAGCCTTGGCTTGCTGAGCGTCCCTCACATCGCCTTGCATGGCCATAGCCTCCCCTCCCTGGGCTTCTATCTCCTTCACCACCTCCTGGGCCGCGGCCTCATTAGCGCGGTAGTTCACCGCCACCTTGGCCCCTAGGGAGGCCAACTTCAGGGCAACGGCCCGCCCTATGCCCCTCGACCCCCCGGTCACCAAGGCCACCCGGCCAGTTCAATCTATCATCCTAATTCCTCCATGGCCACCAAGGCCAGGGCCCTCTCCACGCCCTCCAAATCGAAGGCGCTTACGGCTCGCACCTCCTGGTCGATGCGCTTTATCAGCCCCTTCAACACCTCCCCCGGCCCCACCTCCAGGAAGGTGTTCACTCCCTCCCCGATCATGCGCCGCACCGACTCGGTCCACTGCACCGGGGAGGTGAGTTGGTGGCTCAATTCCTCGTTCAGTTCCTGGGGGGAGGCGATGGGTTGGGCGGTGAGGTTGGCCAAGATGGGGATGTGGGCCCGCTGGAAGGACATAGAAGCCAGGCATCGGGCAAAGGCCTCAGCGATGGAAGCCATGAGGGGAGAATGGGCGGCGATGCTCACCGCCAATGGTACGACACGCTGCGCTCCCCTGGCTAGGGCTGTCTGGAGGGCGCGCTCCAAGGCCTCCCTGGCCCCGGAGATGACTACCTGGCCGGGACAATTATAGTTGGCCACGGCCACCTCCTCTTGAGCGCATATCTCCTCCACGGTAGCCTCGTCCAAGCCCAGGATGGCGGCCATGCCCCCTGGCCTTCGCTCCCCCGCCTCCTTCATGAGGCGACCGCGCTCCCGCACCAGGAGAAGAGCCTCTGGAAAGGGGAGGGCCTCGGCGGCCACCAGGGCGGTATATTCCCCCAGGCTGTGGCCAGCCACAAAAGCGGGGTTGGGGAGCCCCTGCGCCCGTAACACCGCCCAACAGGCGGTGCTGGTGGTGAATATGGCCGGTTGGGTATTGATGGTCTCCCCCAAGGTCCCCTCAGGGCCCCGAAAGATCAGCCCGGACAGGTCGAACCCTAAAATCCCGTTCGCCTGCTGGAACAGAGCCCTGGCCTCCGGCCGCCCTCGGTATAGGTCCTCCGCCATGCCTACCCTCTGAGAGCCCTGGCCAGGGAAGACTATGGCCAATTTCCTCTTCATCCATCCCACCCTTCAAGATAGGAGTGGCCGCGCTTCTTCCTCCATCCAGCACGGCCACGGGGGAAAGGGAAAGGAGTTATTTGGCCTTCCCCACGGAGACCACCTCCACCCCTCGGTAAGTGCCACAGGAAGGGCAGGCGTGGTGGGGCAGGCGCAATTCGTGGCATTGAGGGCAAGCCACCAACTGCAAAGGGGGCAAGCGCCAATGGCTCCTTCGCCTGTCCCTTCTTCCTTTAGAGATCTTCCTTTTCGGTAGAGCGCCCATTTTTCGATACTCCCAATATCTCTAGGCGTGGGTCAAGGGCCTCTTCCTGACAACTGCAAAGGCCCTCGTTCAAATTCTTGCCGCATTGGGGGCAGAGCCCGGCGCAATCGGGACGACAGATAGGCCGCATGGATAGGGCCAAAAAAATAGTTTGCCGCACTATCTCCGTTAGGTCTATGATATGGCTCTCATCTACCCTGGTGGCCTCTTCTGTCCAGGGCAAAGCCACCCCGGTATGGATGTCCACGCTGGGGTGGAACTCCTCCTCGATATCGAACTCTATCCTCTCCACGAAAGGTTCCAGACAACGGCTACATTCCACCTCTGCGGCCGTGGTGAGGGTGCCCCTCACCAAAATGCCTTCGGCGGTGCGAATCATCTCGATCTGGCCCACCAAAGGCTCCTTCATCGCTAGATCGGCATCGATCTCTTCGATATCTTCACGAAGGTCATAACGACGGGAGGAACCGGTGGGTTCCTTTAGAAGTTGAGCGACGTTATATCTCATCTTTTAATTATAGGCTAGGGTGAGAAGAAGTGTCAAGGTTCTTGAAGGAACGCCCTTCCTGCCGAGCGGGGCCTTGCAGGTATTCTAAACCGTTGCGAACGGTGGTCTGGACGGCGATGAGTTGGTCTTCCAGCTGGCTTAGGATGGAGATGGCATACTCGTCCGCTTCCTTCCTGATCTCTGTCGCTTCCTTCCGGGCCTCCTCCA
>CAYUAM010000129.1:0-5802 GCA_964442805.1 uncultured Anaerolineales bacterium
TAGATCCATGTTCTCCATCACGGCCTCTATCATCAGGTCACAACCTGCGAAATCCTCCATCTTCACCGTTCCCTGGATGTGGCCCAAGGTGGCCTCCATCTCCTCTGAGGTGACCTTACCCCTCTCCACCCCCTTGGCCAGGAAGCGTTTGATGCCCTCCAGCCCTTTCTGGAGCAACTCCTCACTTGCTTCACTCACCACCACCGAATACCCGGCTTGGGCAGAAACCTGGGTTATCCCCGAGCCCATGATGCCACAACCCACCACGCCGACCTTCTTGATCTCCATATTGCCTCCTTCTTATGCTATGGCGCCGCCGTCGACCACCAAGGCCGCGCCGGTGAGGTAAGAGGATTCGTCGGAGGCCAGATATAAGGCCGCATAGGCGATCTCCTCCGGCCGGCCCAGTCGCTTGAGGGGGATATCATGGATGATACTACGCCGTTCCTCCTCCGGGTCAGCGGCGGCAGCGATGATCTCCTCCAAAAGGGGGGTATCTATCGGCCCCGGACAGATACAGTTGACGCGGACGCGGTAAGGGGCATACCCCTTGGCCATGGAGCGGGTGAGAAGCACCACTCCCCCTTTGGAAGCGCTGTAAGCGTGCATATCATAGGAGCCTACCAGGCCCAACTCCGAGGCGGTATTGATTATGACCCCTCCGCCCCCTTTGATCATCTCCGGGATGGCGCATTTGGCGGACAAGAAGACCCCCTTGAGGTTTATGGCCATCACCTGGTCCCATTCTTCCTCTTCCGTCTCCGTCACCATGGCTACGGGGCCTATGCCGGCGTTGTTGAAGAGGATGTCGAGGCGACCGTACTCCTCCAGGGCCACCCTTATCATATTTTGGACCTCTTCAGCCCGGGAGACATCGGCCCGCACGAAGGTGGCCTGTCCGCCGGCAGACCTGATAGCCTCCGCCGTGGCTCGGCCCGCCTCCTCATCCCAGTCCACGACCACCATCTTGGCCCCCTCCTGAGTGAAGAGCAGGGCCGAGGCCCGCCCGATCCCCGAGCCGGCCCCGGTGATCAGGGCCACCTTATCCTTTAGCCTCATCCCTCCTCCCAAATCTCGTGCAAGCGCTGGGCCAATTCTAGGCTCTCCTCTGGCCTGGCCAGCCGGGCTTTCACCTCCTTCCAAACCACCGGGCAGTCCTCCTCTTCCTTCCCTACTATCTGACGGAGGTAGCCATCGGCTCGCCTTCGGTTCTCCTTGGTGTTCTCTATCCCTGCTAGGGAGAGCAGGTCCCCTAGGTGCCTGGTGTAACAAGACCTCCCTCCTCCTCATCTTCACCCTTCTATTATCTTAGCCTTTTGATCTCGAAGGTGACCCAGCCGTCGTCGGGACAAGTGACGGTGGTGGTATCCTCGGTCTGTTCCCCATAATTTCGGAAGGGCAAGGGGGCCCCCATGCGCAGAGCGTGGAGGATGGGGTACATGGTGTGGTAAGCCGAGCCAAGAGCCCTTGGGGGGTGCAATCTCCGAAGACGAAGGTGTCTCCCACCTTGTGGCCAGCCTCGCACCCCTTTTTAGCCTTCTTAACCGTGACCTGAAACCGCACCTCATCCTTGGCCATCTTTCCCTCCTATTCTATCTCCCAGAGGGGCAAACCCGTTTCTTTATCGTTTCCCCTGACCAGGGGCTCCCCCAATAGTTCTTGAAGGAATACTTCCCCGGCGAAAAGGATGGTCCCCGGCAAGAGGTGGCCAGAAATGGTCCGGCCCTCGTTATCGGATAGGGCTAGGTGGGCATGGACCACCAATTCACCATCCCGCAAGGAGACGTTGCCCAAACAACTTATCATCTCCATGGCTTGGTCGACTTGGAAGGGCAGATATTCCCTTCTCTCCTGATGGTAGAAGGCCAAGCGGGCCGACTTTACCGCCCCGATGGCGGTGAAGACGGCCATGGTTATCTCTCTCTCCTGGCAGAGGGCCCGCAGGCTCTCCAGGAGGTCGCCCCCATGGGGCAAGCGGCCCAGGAAGCATCGCCCACGTTTATACTCCCTTAGGGTCATGGTTCGTTCCTTCTCGCAGCCCCCAGAAGAGGTCATCTTCCACCTCTGGGAGGTAGCCCACCCGGCTCGCTTCCAAGACGAAATACTCTATCCCCCACCATTTATACATCTCCTCCTCGGAGATCCGGGCGAAGAGGCTATCGGGGGGGAGCTGGGTCTTGTGGCAACCGATGGCCTGCCTCTTTATGCCGAGGAAGGGGGTAACATCGATAGCCGTGGTGATGCGGTCGTCGCAGGTGCCGGGGAGATCAATGGACATGGCCTGGAAGCGGCTGCGGGGGACGGCCACGTGGTAAAGTTTGGAGGCTTGGTGAGGGGTCAGCCCTTGGGCTAACTGCTCGGGGAATCCCTCTTCCTCTCCGGCGGAGTAGAAAGCATAGGTGGTCAATTTCCCCACCGTGATATGGTCCAAATGTCCGGAGATACCATCGGGGCCGAAGGTGACGACCACCTGGGGCTTCAACTCGCGGATGAGGCGGACTATCTTCTCTTCCACCTCCCGAGGTTCGTAATTAGCCATCTGGCCATCGCGGTAACCCAAAAGATGGAGTTCATGGATGCCGATGACCTGGCAGGCGCAGCGTAACTCCTCCTCCCGCACTTGGCCTAGGGTCTCGGGGGTGGCCAGGCTGGGGTCGCTTATCTCCCCCACCTCGCCGCGAGTAGCGCAGGCCAAAATGACCCGCACCCCCTCCGCCACATATTTGGCCAGGGTGCCAGCCGGCCCGAAGGATTCATCATCGGGGTGGGCGAAAACGGCGAGGAGGGAGAGTTGAACCATGGCAAGGTTATTATATCATCATCCTGGGGAGGGGCAAGGTGCTTTCCCTCCAAGGATCCTGGCCACTCGATCGGTCAGGCTGGCGCGATGGGTGAGGAGCGGCCAGCCTGAAGAGAGGAGCGCCTCCCGAATGGGCCCCTGCAACTCTTCCAGGCTGGCCCATTGGGCGGCTATTATCTCCTTGGTGTCGCGAGGGGCCAGTTCTCCCCCCACCGCCCGGGCGCAGAAGACATGAGTAGTCCAATCGATATATTCATCTCCACAGGTGAAGCGGACTTGGAGGCGGAGGAGATACATATCTATCTCTATCTCCAAACCGGTCTCCTCCCGGGCCTCTCGCTTGGCCCCCTCCTCGAAGGGCTCGCCCGGCCTCAACCCCCCGCTGGGGGCCCGAAAGACCCCGGGAGGATGGGAAGGCTTCTTGATCAGGGCCAACTGGGAATCCCGGAAGATGAAGAGGGTTATGTCATGGGCCCGGCCATCCTTTTGGCTGTTTCGCACCAGGGCCATCTCCTCCGGCCTGATCTCCTGCTCCAGGTGGAGCGCCTCCGGCCGGCCGAACTTCCTCTCCACCTCCATCACCATCCGGGCATCGAAATACAAAGGAGAAAAAACCTCTATAAACTCTCTATGGCCTGGCGCAGGGCCTCCAGGCTGGTTAGGGAGCACTCTACCTTCCGCTCCGGCAGCCCCCCTAGCCTTTGGGTTAACTCTTCCTTGGTGATGGCCAGGGCTTCCTGGAGGGTCAAGCCTTTGATCATCTCGGTAAGCAGGCTAGCGGCGGCGATGGCGGCCACGCAGCCTTGGGCCTTAAATTTGGCCTCCTCTATGCGCCCCCCTTTCACCCGCAGGGTGAGGCGCACCGTGTCGCCGTCTTGGGCGTTTCTGGCCATCCCTACCCCATCGGCCCCCTCCATCTCCCCCACGTTGCGGGGGTTGAGGAAGTGATCCAAAGCCAGTTCGCTATACTCCATAACTACCTCGTGCCCGGGCCAACTCCCTTATTAACTCTTCATGGAAGAGGCCGTTGGTGGCCACTAACCCTTCATGGGAGGGCTTCCAAGGCTTTCCCTCCAAATCAGTGACCCTGCCGCCAGCCTCTTCCACTAGGAGGGCTCCGGCGGCCCAATCCCAAGGGTTCAGGTGCATCTCCCAGTAGCCATCCAGCCGTCCCGCGGCCACATAAGCCAGATCCAGGGTGGCCGCGCCCCCTCGCCTTATCTCCTGCGCCCGGAAGATCAGATGGTTGAACTCCGCCAGGTTATTGTTGGGGAGGGTAGCCCGCTCATACGGGAAGCCGGTGGCCAGGAGGGCCGAGGCCAAACTCCTAGTGGAAGAGACGGTCAACCTATGGCCATTGAGGGTGGCTCCCCCTCCCCTTTGGGCGTAGAAGAGTTCGTCTCTTAGGGGGTCATAGATGGCCCCTAAGATGGTCTCCTGCCCTCTCTGCACGGCTATGGAGGGGGCGAAGACCGGATAGCCGTGGAAATAATTTATGGTGCCATCCAAGGGGTCAATCAGCCAAATGAATTCCGTGCCCTCTACCTCCAGCCCCTCCTCGGCCAAGATAGCGTGATGGGGATACCTCTCCCGGATGGCCTCCACGATGAGCCTCTGGGAGGCCAGGTCAGCCTCCGTCACCAGATCCATCTCTCCCTTCCTGCTGGCGGCGACCCCTGGGCCATATTTGATCAAAAGGAGGCTTCCCGCCTCCTTGATTAGAGTGGTCACAAATTCTTTCATCAGCCCTTGATAAAGAGGACGAAAAAGTTGTATTACGTTAAGGCTTTACCTCCGGTCAGCATGGCGCAGGCGTCGCATCAGGAAGATTACCAGGCCCAGGAGCACTCCTCCCCAGCCGGCCTCCAAGGGGCCGAGGCCAGTCTCTGGCACCTTCTCTTTTGTGGGGGTAGGGGTGGCGGTAGGCGGTGGTGGGGCGGTGGTGGCCGTGGGCGTAGGAGAAGGAATCAACGTGGGCTTGGGGGTAGCGGCGATGGTGGGCGTAGCGGCGACTGTGGGCATGGCGGTAGGGATGGGGGTAGCCCTGGGGGTAGGCGTCGGAGAGACTGTGGCTACCGCCGTGGGGGTGGCCGGCCCCCGCAACCGGGTGTAAAAGATGAGGCCGCCGATGGCCACCAACCCTAGGATCAGGAGCCCCATTAGCCCCAAAGCGATGGCGGTAAAAACCCTGTTCTGGCCCCGATTAAACATCGCTCCTCCCTCCCTCTAGGCTCCCGAGGGTCTCCAAAAGCTCCAAATTGGTCAAAGGGATGAAGGCCCTCTCTCCTTCCATATCCACCTCCGCTCCCAGGAATTCTCCTCCCCATTCCATCTTTCCCTTCTGGGGAGGGGTAGCCAACCGTCCCACCTTTCCCAGATGAGGTTCCTTGATTAACCTAACCAAAGCCCCTTCCTCCAAGGCAGGGACCTTACCTTCAGGCTCCCCGGCACTGCGGTGAAAGGGGATGACCACTTGGCCCCTCTGGGGGAATTTTGACCTCAAGATAGAGACCTCCCGCCCCTCATGGCCTTGAAGGAAGGAGAAAAGGGGCTCAGCCATAGGGACCCTTCCGAACCCCTCGGTGATCACCACCGGGAAGGGAAGGGAGAGGGCCATCTCCCTCAGGGAAGAATCAAGTCCTCCCACGATCACTCCGCGGGCCTCTATCTCCGAGGCCTTCTTTAACCCCTCCTCCGTGGCCCAGGATTCCCCCACCAGGATGGCGCCTTGATAGCCGAGGTCCAAGGTCTGGGAGACAAACTCCCCCTCGACGATCTTGAGGACGCCGTAGGCCTCCTTCCCGTTGCTCCAAATTCCCTCTAGGGCGGCTCCGGAGGCCTCTATCACCACTCCGCGATGAGGGATCACCTCGATGGCGAAACCCCTGAGCAGGGCCCTCAACTCCCAGGGGGAAGAGGCTTCCAAGAGGAGGCGGCCATGGGCCTGGGCGGCTATCCTTCCCGAGGCCGGGGCCCGACAATGGCGGATCAACACCCCCTTA
>CAYUAM010000130.1:0-2098 GCA_964442805.1 uncultured Anaerolineales bacterium
TCGGCGCTAGGGCCGAGATGCGGATGCCGCCGGCTTCCAGGGGAGCGTCGATCATCACGGAATGGCTCCTCGCCGTGGCCAAAAAGCGAAAGCCGTCCAAGTGCTCAACCTTTACCTTCATTAGCCCTCCATAACCATTCCTTGAGGCTCCATTTTAATCATCCCGACCTCCCTAGTCCAGATTTGCTCGCCCTCCTGCCTTGTGATAAACTTGAAATTTGGAGGTATAAAGTTGGACTGGGAGAGCATCGCTTGGGCTAAAGAATTTTTGGCCCAAGAGAAGGGGACTATAGTAAGGGATTGGGGAGGACGCATCCCCCTGGCCCTGATCTATCCTAACACTTATCACCTGGGCATGTCCAGCCTGGCGGTGCATCTCCTTTACCGCCTCTTCAACGCGGAGCCAGGGATAGTATGCGAGCGCGTTTTTTATCATGGCCAGCGAGACCCCATATCTCTGGAATCGCAGAGGCCCCTCACCGATTTCCCCGTCCTGGCCTGCACCTTCTCCTTCGAGATGGATTACTTCAACCTGGTCGACCTCCTTCGTCGAGCCGGCATCCCCCCTTTGGCCAAGGAACGGGATGAGGCTTACCCTCTGCTCCTGGGGGGCGGGCCCTGCGTCACCGCTAACCCTGAGCCCTTGGCTCCCCTCTTCGATGGCTTGGTCATCGGGGAAGGGGAGGAGGTCATACCCCCCCTGATAGAGGCCATCCAGATAGGGCTCAGCGAGCCTAGGATGGAACTCCTGCGCCGCTTGGCCCACATCCCTGGGGTCTATGTCCCCCGTTTCTACCAAGTGGAGTATGAAGGGCCAGAAGTGAAGGCCATCGAGCCCACACCGGGCCTCCCCTACCCTATCGAGCGTAGATGGGTCCGGGACCTGGACCGGTCCCCGGTTACCTCGACCATCATCGCCGACCAGACTGAGTTCGGGGATATGTATCTTATGGAGGTGGCCCGAGGCTGCGGCCGAGGCTGCCGCTTCTGCCTGGCCGGCTTCGCCTATCGGCCACCGCGAGAGCGGAGCCTGGAGGTCCTTCTGGCTCAAGGGGTAGAGGGGCTCAAACATCGGGGCAAATTGGGGCTGGTTGGGGCGGCCCTCTCCGACTACTCCCAGATCGATGCCTTGGTGGAGGGGCTTCGAGGGAGGGGAGCCCGAATATCCGTCTCCTCCCTGCGCGCCGATTCCCTCACCGAGCCTCTACTTCAGGCCCTGGCCGAGAGCGGCTCCCAAACCCTCACCCTGGCCCCAGAAGCGGGGTCGGAGCGCCTCCGCTCCGCCATCAACAAGGCTCTCTCTGAAGACGATGTCCTTCGCGCCGCCGAACTGGCGGCCAAATACCGCCTCCCCCGACTCAAGTTATATTTCATGTTCGGCCTGCCTACCGAGACGGAAGAGGACCTGGAGGATTTGGTCCGCCTGGTGCAAAAAGTAAAGGGACGCTTCCCTCACTCCATCTCGGTCAGCCTCTCCCCTTTCGTCCCCAAGGCCCAAACCCCTTACCAGTGGGCTCCCATGTCCCCTCTGTCAGTGCTGAAGAGGCGGTTTCGTTATGTCAAGAAAGCCCTCTCCCGCCAGGCCATCGAAGTGGGAGGAGAGAGCCCTACCCAGGCCCTAATACAGGCCACCTTGTCCCGAGGAGACCGGCGGGTGGGGCTGGTCCTGGCCCGAGGCGAAGGAAGGTCGTTTAGGGCCTGGAAAGAGGCCTTGGCCCAACAGGGACTGACCCCCCAGTGGTACGGGGAGGAATGGCCTCGGGAGATGGCTCTGCCTTGGAGCCACATCGATGGCCAGGTCAAGGGGGATTATCTGGAAGGGGAGTGGCGAAGGGCGGCCCAAGGTCAAACCACGGAGCCTTGCCAACCCTTGGAATGCACCCGTTGCGGAGCATGCCTTCTTATCCACGAGGGGATGGCCATAGCAGGATGATAAGACAAGATAGAAACGGCTTGGTTTACTACACCTTCGAAAACCTGGACCTCTCTCACGCCATATTTACCCGTTTAGGCGGGGTGAGCCGGGGGCCCTTCGCCGGGCTCAACGTGGGCCATACCGTGGGCGATAAGGTGGAAGCGGTGGAGGCCAACCATGGCT
>CAYUAM010000130.1:2108-5768 GCA_964442805.1 uncultured Anaerolineales bacterium
TGGCTTCATCTATGAGGCCTTAGGCATCTCCAAGGAGGCATTGGTCACGGCCAGTCTGGTACACAGCGGCTCTGTAGCCATAGTGGGAGCGGAGGATAGAGGGAGAATAATACCGACCACCGACGGCTTGGTCACCGGAAGTCCTGGGGTAGCCCTCATGTTGCGCTTTGCCGACTGCCTGCCCATCCTCCTCTACGATCCTCAAAAGCGGGTCATCGGCTTGGGTCACGCCGGATGGCGAGGCACCATCCGCCACCTGGCCCGAAACTTGGCCCGGGCCATGAAGGAGGAGTTCGGCTGCCAAGCGGAGGAGATAAGGGCCGGATTGGGGCCAGCCATCGGCCCTTGTTGCTACCGTGTCGGCCCGGAGGTGGCGGAATCAGTCAAGGCTGCCCTGCCTGGCTGCGTCGGGGCGATAGTGGAGAAGGGAGATGGCCTTTACTTCGACCTCTGGGAGGCTACCCGGTGGCAACTAAAAGAGGAGGGGATCGAAAATATAGAGGTGAGCGGCCTTTGTACCGCCTGTCATACTGAGGAGTTCTTCTCCCACCGCGCCGAGGGAGGGCGAACGGGGAGGTTCGCCGCCCTGATGATCTCGTGAGGCGAGGCGGACAGCCGATGAGAAGCGGCGCTCGCTCAAACCGCTATCATCTTTGAGGAGATACGCGTGTCAGAAAAGGTAGATATCGCCGCCAACTTGGAGAGGGTGAAGGAGCGGATAGCCGACGCGGCCAGGCGGGCTAACCGCGACCCCCAAGAGGTGACCCTGGTGGCGGTGACCAAGGCCATAGAGCCGGCCCTCATCCAGGAAGCCATGGCCTTGGGGTTGCGGGATTTCGGGGAGAACCGGGTACAGGAGGCAGCGGAGAAGATCCCCCTCCTCCAGGAAGAGGGGATAAACTGGCACATGATCGGCCACCTGCAGCGGAACAAGGTCAAAAAGGCCCTCTCCCTCTTCGACCTCA
The DNA here is from genome assembly GCA_964442805.1 of uncultured Anaerolineales bacterium. Classification (GTDB taxonomy): domain Bacteria; phylum Chloroflexota; class Anaerolineae; order UBA7937; family UBA7937; genus CAYUAM01. Next base: position 3,074 of record CAYUAM010000130.1, read on the forward strand.
TCCACTCCGTGGATAGCCTGCGGTTGGCTCAGGAGATCGATGGCTACGCGGGGCGCATCGGGATGGTCATGCCGGTGTTATTAGAGGTAAACCTCTCCGGAGAGGCCAGCAAATACGGCTTTCGCCTGGCCCCCTCCGTAACCGATGAGGCGGAGAGGGAGACCTTTTTTGCCTACGTGGAGGAGGTGATCAGGCTGCCTAATTTGCAGGTGAGGGGGCTCATGACCATGGCCCCCTTGGTCTCCCAGCCGGAGGAGGCTCGACCCTACTTTTCGGGCTTGAGGAGGCTTCAGGATGAACTCCGCCAGAGGTTCCCCCAATTAGGATGGGAAGAGTTATCTATGGGCATGAGCGACGATTTCGAGGTAGCGGTGGAGGAAGGGGCCACCATGGTGCGCCTCGGGAGGGCCATATTTGGAGAGAGGAGGGCATGATAATGAGCAACCTTAAAGATACCACCCTGTCATTCATCGGCACCGGGGTCATGGCTGAGGCCATGATAAAGGCCGTCCTAAACCAGGGGTTGATAGAGGCAAAAAGGATAGTGGGCAGCGGCCCACGGGAAGAACGGGCGCGGGGGTTGGAATCGACCTATGGCATCGTGGCGACCACCGACAACCACCAGGCGGCTCGAGCCGGGGAGATCGTCATCCTCTCCGTCAAGCCTCAGGTGCTTCCCTCCGTTCTTGAGGAGGTCGCGGGGGAGATACCACCTCGGTCCTTAGTCCTCTCCATAGTGGCCGGGGCCCGCATCAGCATGATAAAGGGAGCCCTGAACCACGACTACATCGTGCGCACCATGCCCAATACCCCCGCTCAGGTGGGCGAGGGGATGACCGTTTGGACGGCTACCCCAGAGGTTACCGAGGAGCAACGGGCCCAGACCCAAACCATCCTGAGGGCCATGGGCAAGGAGATCTACGTGCGGGACGAAGATTATCTGGATATGGCCACCGCCCTCAGCGGGACCGGACCGGCCTATGTATTCCTCTTTATGGAGGCCCTCATCGACGCTGGCGTTCACCTAGGCTTCTCCCGCCGCGTGGCCCAGGAGCTAGTCCTTCAGACCCTGCAAGGTGCGGTGGCCTTCGCCCGCCAATCCACCCTCCATCCCGCCGAGTTACGTAACATGGTCACTTCCCCTGGGGGGACCTGCGCTGAGGCCCTCTATCAATTGGAAAAGGGAGCCCTTCGCACCGTCCTCTCTCGCGCCGTCTGGGCGGCCTATCAGAAATCCAGATATCTGGGAGGGTTGGAGGAAAAATGAGTTACCTCCTTAACCTTATCGACTTCCTCTTCTACGCCTTCTCCTTGGCCATCCTGGCCCGAGTGATACTTTCTTGGCTCCGATTCGACCCCTATCACCCGGTCTCCACCCTGGTCCACCAGATCACCGAGCCCATCTTGGCTCCCATCCGCCGCCTCCTACCCCCCACCGGTATGATAGATTTCAGCCCCCTGGTGGCTTTGGTCCTCCTGCAAGTAATTCAGGTAGCCTTGCGGCAGATCTTGCTTTCCCTGTACTAGATATGGAGGGGTTAAAAGTCCAACAAAAGGGGGAGAGGGCGACCTTCTCGGTCAAGGTCATCCCTCGGGCCAAGAAGAACGAGATCGAGGGGGTAGAAGAGGGCGTCCTGAAGGTGCGCATCGCTGCTCCCCCCATAAGAGGGAAGGCTAACGAGGCGTTGATAGAGTTCTTAGCCCAATGGTTGCAAGTGAGACGCCATCAAGTGGAAATATCCCGGGGGCAGGCTTCAGGGCACAAGGTGATAACGGTGAGCAAGGTCTCAGCAGAGGAGATCGAGAAGAGAGCGGCGAGATAGGGCCCTCACCAAACCCAAGGGGCCCAGGCGGGGGCCTGCTCATCGGCGGGGCTCTGGGTCAGATTGACCCTATCTGTCCCATCCACCTCTATGGTATAAAGGTCCCAATTTCCCTCCCGGTTGGAATAGTAAAGTATCTTGGCGCCGTCGGGAGACCAAGAAGGGCCGTGATCGTCGGCGGTATGGTCGCCAGTCAGGTTCCTCTGGTCGGAGCCATCGGCATTCATGATATAGATCTCCATATCGCCGTCCCGATAGGATTCGAAGGCTATCTTGATGCCGTCGGGAGACCAGGCCGGCGAGGTATCGGTGGCCTCATCGTAGGTCACCCTCATCTCCCCGGAGCCATCCGCGTTCATCACGTAGATCTCCAAGTTGCCGTCACGCTCCGAGGCAAAGGCTATTTTGGTGCCATCCGGGGACCAAGCAGGGGCGTAATCGGGTTCCTGATTGAAGGTCATCCTGGCCTGCTGGGAGCCATCGACGTTCATCATATAGATCTCCCAATTGCCATCGCGACGGGAGGTGAAGACGATACGGGAGCCATCGGGGGAAAGGGAGGGGCCGGCATCCGGGGCCTGATTCCGACTCAGGTTAACCTGGCGGGAGCCCTGGGCATCCATGAGATAGATCTCTTGGTTCCCATCCCGCTCCGAGACGAAGACTATTTTCCGGCCATCAGGGGACCAAGAGGGCCAGGTGTCGTCCACCTCGTTTTGAGTCAGGCGAGTGCGGTTGGAGCCATCGCTGGCCATGGTGTAGATCTCCCAGGTGCCACTCCCTTCTTCCCAAACCATATAGGCGATAGTGGGCCTAAGGGGCAGGGAAGGGGCCCCAGCCGAGGATTCGACCGATGGGGTGGGGGAGGATGA
>CAYUAM010000131.1:0-5738 GCA_964442805.1 uncultured Anaerolineales bacterium
AGGCCCATCTGGGTATGCATACCTGTGGCACAGACTATCCCTCGCCCCCGGCCGTAGGTCACCAGGGTCCCCATATAGGCGGAGTTGGCCCGGTCGCCCAAGGGGATCTCCCGGTCCAGGACTACGTCGGCGCGCTTCCGCACCGGTACCGACTCCCCGGTGAGGGGGGCCTCTTCGAGGCGCAGGTTCACGCTCTCCACCAACCTTAGATCGGCAGGGACGTAGTTGCCGCTCTCCAAGAGGACCAGGTCGCCGGGGACCAATTCGCGGGCGGGGACGGTGAGGCGGCGACCATCCCGGATGACCTCGGCCTCAGGGGCGGTCATCTTCTTCAGGGCCGCCAGCGCCTCCTCGGCCTTCGACTCTTGTACCACTCCCAGGACGGCGTTGAGGATGACGATGGCCATGATGGCCGCTGCCTCCACATAGTCACCCAAGAAGAGGGAAACCAGGCTGGCGGCGATGAGGATGAGGATCAGGAAGTTGTTGAACTGGTCCAGGAGCATCCGCCAGAAGCCGGGGCGGGCGACCTCCCGCAACTCGTTAGGGCCATATTGGGTTAAACGGCCAACGGCCTCTGCGCTGCTCAGCCCTTGGAGAAGGTGGGTCTCTAGGTCGGCGGCTACCTGAGAGGCCTCTCGGCTATGCCAATCCTTATCCAACCTTTCCCTCGCCATCGACAATAAAAGGACGCCGCTGTGGACGGCGTCTCTTATTACTTTACGGCCTAGCGACGACGCCCCTCGTCACGACCTCGGGCGGGGAGGGGCCTGGTCCGGGGGCGACGGTCCATGGCCCGGGCCTTCTCCGGGCTCCACCCCTCCAACACGGCGCGGCGGGAGAGGCGGATCTTATCCTCGGCATCGATATCGATCACCATCACCATGATCTCGTCGCCCACCTTCACCACATCCTCCACGCTGGGCACCCGATAGTCGGCTAACTGGGAGATATGTACCAACCCCTCCCTTCCCGGCAGGATCTCCACGAAGGCTCCGAAATCGGTGACCCTTTTCACCTTGCCGGTGTAGATCTTGCCCACCTCCGGCTCCTCGGTGAGCCCTTGGATCATGGCCACTGCCTTTTTACTGGCCACCCCATTGGTGGAAGCAACCGTGACGGTGCCATCGTCCTCCACATCGATCTTGACCCCCGTCTCACTCACGATCTTGCGGATGGTCTTTCCCCCCGGCCCTATGATCAGCCCGATCTTCTCCGGGTCGACCTTGAGCAGGGTTATGCTTGGGGCGTGGGGGGAGAGTTCCTTGCGGGGCTCCGAAATGGTCTCCGCCATCTTATCCAATATCATGAGGCGGGCCCGCTTGGCTTCCTCCAAGGTCTCCTCGAAGATCTGATAGGACCCTGGGGTTTTGACATCCATCTGCAAAGCGGTGATCCCCTTCCTCGTCCCGGCCACCTTGAAATCCATATCCCCCCAAGCATCCTCCAGCCCTTGGATGTCGGTGAGGATGGCGTATCTGGGGCCCTCCCTGATGAGGCCCAGGGCGATGCCCGCCACTGGAGCCTTTATGGGTACGCCGGTATCCATGAGGGCCAGGCTGCTGGCACATACGCTGGCCATGGAGGTGGAGCCGTTAGAAGATAGGACCTCCGAGACCAGCCTTATGGTATAGGGGAACTCCTCCTCGGAGGGGATGACCGGCAGGAGGGCCTGTTCGGCCAAGGCCCCGTGGCCGATATCCCTCCTCCTGGGGCCGCGGATTACCCAGGTCTCCCCGGTGCTATAGGGCGGGAAGTTGTAATGGTGCATATACCTTTTCGATTCCTCCGGGGTCAACCCATCGATCCTCTGCTCATCGCTCACCGTGCCCAGGGTGGCGATGGTGAGGACCTGGGTTTCACCTCGGCTGAAGATGCCGGAGCCGTGGGTACGAGGTAGTAACCCCACCTCACAAGTTATGGGACGGATCTCGGTGAGGCCACGCCCGTCGGGCCGGATTTTGGTAGTCAGGATGGATCCCCGCATCTCCTCCTTCAACACCTCTTGGAAGGCTTCCTCTATGGCTCCTTCCTCGAACTGCCCCTCCAGGCGGGCCCTTACCTCGTCTCGCAACGCTTCCAGGGCTTCTTTTCGTTCCTCTTTGGAGGCCAAGCGGCCGAAGATCTCATCCATCTTGCCCTCGAGGGCGGAGCGAACCGCCTCTCGAACCTCCGGGGATGATTCGAAGAAGGGGTAACCCCCTTTGGGCTTGCCCACTTCCTGGGCCATCTGGACTTGCAGTTCGATCACCCCTTGCAGGGCCTCGTGTCCCCGTTTGAGGGCTTGGAGCACTATCTCTTCCGGAACCTCCTTCCCGCCCCCCTCTACTGCGGCTATGGTCTCCCTAGTCCCGGCCAGGCGGAGGTCCAGGCTGCTCCATTCCATCTCCGAGGCGGCAGGGTTAAAAATATATTGGCCATCGATGAACCCCACTCGCGCCGCCCCTACCGGGCCAGCGAAGGGGATGTCGGAGATGGTCAGGGCTGCCGAAGCCCCGATGATGGAGAGGATATCCAGGTAGTTCTCTTGATCCGCAGAGAGGGCGGTGATGATGATCTGGACCTCGTTGCGCATCCCAGAGGGGAAGAGGGGACGCAACGATCGGTCCGTGAGACGGCAGAGGAGGATGGCTTGCTCGCTAGGTCGCCCCTCCCGCTTGAAGAATCCGCCGGGGATCTTGCCCGCGGCGTAAAGCCTCTCCTCGTAATCTACGGTGAGGGGAAAGAAATCGCCCTCTTGGCGAGGTTCCTTGGAGGCGGTAGCCGTAGCCAGGATCACGGTATCGCCGGAGCGTACCGTGACCGCACCTCCAGCCTGGCCTGCTAACCTCCCCGTTTCGATGATGATGGGGTATTTTCCAATGGTGGTTTCGTATCTTTCTGACATGGTGTTCCCTCCGAGCGGTGGCCAGGCTCAGAGGTCAAGGACTGGGGACTATACCCCACACCAGGAGTGAGATACACTCCCCAATTCCTGGCCTCCACCTGGCCCCGGTTATATTCGCAACCTTCGATTTCCCTGGCTTTCAGAGAAGCCAGGTTTATCTAGCTCTCCTTTCTACCTCCGCAGGCCGAGCCGCCCCACTACCTCTTGATACCGTTTAGGGTTTACCTTGTACAGGTAGTTGAGATGTCGTCGGCGCTTTCCTACCATCTTGATTAGCCCCCGGCGGGAGTGCTCATCGCGTTTATGCTGCTTGAGATGCTCCACCAGAGCGTTGATCTTGGTGGTAAGGAGGGCCACTTGGACCTCCGGCGAACCGGTATCGGCCGCATGGAGGTGATATTCTTGAATTATGGTCTAATTCTCGCTCTTGGTTCAAACCATAAACCTAGCCTTTCAAAATTTATCGTAAAAATTATATCACAGGCCGTTCCCCTTTGCAAACCCCGCCTATTCCCTCCTGCATGCCAGGACCCTGACGACCCCCCTGGTCATACTGGGGACCATCTATCAAAGGTGGAGCCAAGAGGAAGGGCTCACCCCAAGGTCGCGGGGAGGGAAAACCCCAGGGTGTCCGGCAAAGGCTGCTCTATTCGAAGGTGGTAGGAGGTTTCCCCCTGGCTCAAGCGGGAGCGTTCCTCCAAGCCGCGATAGACCCCCAGGGCGCCGAGGCCTGCTATCAGGAGGAAGAAGGCAGCAGCCAAGAAGGCCAAGAGGAGATACCAGGGCCAACCCAAAGGGGCTTCTTCCCTCTCCACCCTCTCTCCACAGCGGGGACAGAAGGCCGTGTCGGCAGTTACGGTGGTCCCGCAACGGAGGCAAAAGAGCGGCTCCTCCGGCCAGGGGTACAGAAAGGGCTCCTCTTCCATCTTAATAAGATTATAAATCCTTCGTCCCCCCTTGTCCAGCCATTCCCCCCTTGTCCCTCCCAGGGAGATGGTGTAGACTAGCGAAGGAGGTGGCGAGGTGTTCCAGGAGATCATGGAGGAGGTGGGGGGGGAGTTCTCCGGCCAAGCGGCCCACCGCTATGTGGGGGAGATCCTCTCCTTTCACCGCCTCCAAGCCAGCCCCGGCTACCGCCGGGCGGCAGAGTACGCCCTGGAGAGGCTATCCCGCTTCGGCTTGAGGGCGGAGATCCTTTCCTATCCGGCCCGGGAGGGGGTGAGTTTCTGGGGCCAGCCCTCCTTCCAAGAGTGGGAGGCGGAGGAGGGGGTGCTACGCTTATTGGGGCCAGAAGAGCGGAAGTTGGCCGATCATTATCATTCGAAACTCTCCCTCGTAGTAAGGAGCGCCCCCTTCCAGGGCCAGGGAGAGTTGGTCCTTTTGGAAGATGGGCTGGAGGAGGGGGAGTATGAGGGGTTGAACCTGGCCGGCAAAGTAGTCCTCACTAAGGGGGAGGTAAGCCGGGTTCACTACCTGGCCGTGGAAAGAGGGGGGGCGGTAGGGATCATCTACCATGGGATGAGGGAACTCCCCGGCCTGGAAACGCCAGATGAACTCTCCCGGGCCCTTCAGTATGTCCGTTTCTGGTGGTATGGAGGGGAGAAAAAATGCTTCGGCTTCGTCATCCCTCCTCGGGAAGGGGAGAGGTTGCGCCAGATGATCAAGGGGCGAGCCAGGGAGGGGGAATCGCCCCTCCAAGTGGAGGCGCGAGTAAAGAGCCGCTTTTATGATGGGAGTCTGGAGGTGGTGTCGGCCCTCATCCCCGGGGAAAGCGACGAGGAGGTAGTGGTAGTGGCCCACCTTTGCCACCCCCAGGGTTGCGCCAACGATAACGCCTCCGGGGTAGCCACGCTCATGGAGGTGGCCAGGGTACTGCACCTCATGGCGGCCGAAAGCCACCCTCTCAAGCGGAGCATCCGCTTCCTCTTGGTGCCGGAGATGACCGGCACCTACGCCTACCTCTCTTCGCAAGAGGAGAGGCTTCCCAAGATGATCGCCGGCCTAAATTTGGACATGGTGGGGGAGGATCAGGAAAGGTGTGGGAGCAGCCTCCTGGTGGAGAGGGTTCCCGAGGCCTCGGCCAGTTTCACCGTGGACCTATTGGTTCGGCTATTGGAAGAGGTAGCCCAAGCGACCCCTGGTTACGCCGGCGCCGGAGGCCACCCCGCCTTCCGATATGGAAGCATCCCCTTCTCCGGCGGTAGCGACCACCTCATCCTCTCCGACCCCTCCGTGGCCATCCCTACTCCCCTCTTGATCCAATGGCCGGACCGCTTCTGGCATACCACCCTGGACAGTTGGGATAAGGTCGACCCCCAAATGCTATCCAGGGTGGGGAAAGTGGCGGCCACTTATGCCTATTTCTTGGCCACGGCCGGGGAGAGGGAAGCCCTCTGGCTGGGTCGGGAGATGTTGGCCCGCTTCAAGGGTGGGGTGGTGCGCACCATCCAAGAGGGGTGGACTGAGGCCTCGGAGGGGAAAGGGCGAGGCTGGCCAAGGCTGGTGGCCAAGGTCGAATACCTCCTGGAACGGGAGAGGCAAGCCCTCCGTTCCCTGAGGCGGCTGGCTCCGGTGAAGGTGGCTCCTCTGGAGAAGGAGGCCGCCTCCTTCGTCAGGCGAGAGTTGGCCGCTCTCCCACAAACTAAAATGGGAAAGATAGAAAGGCCTGAGGGGGAGGGTTTGAAGGTGGTACCTTGGCGCCTCCATAAAGGCCCCCTCCCTATAGAGCCCTACCTTAGCCGCCTGACCCATGAGGAGCGCGAGGGGTGGTGGCAATTGAGCCACCCCCACGGCAACGCCCTTTGGTATTTCCTTCCCCTGACCCTCTTCTGGGCCGACGGGAAGAGGACCT
>CAYUAM010000132.1:0-5737 GCA_964442805.1 uncultured Anaerolineales bacterium
ATGAGAATTTCCTCTCCTTCGCCCAGCAGGATTACCCGGAATATGAGATCCTCTTCGGAGTGCTGGACGCTGACGACCCGGCCGTACCTTTGATAGAGAGGCTAAGGCGGGCATTCCCAAACCTGAACATCCGTCTCTTAATTGCCCCTCCTTTGGGCTCGAACCATAAGGTGAGCATCTTGCACCTCTTGGCCACCCAAGCCTCTCATGAGGTTTTGGTGATCAGCGATAGCGACATGAGGGTGACCTCGGACTACCTGAGGCGAGTGGTGGCGCCCTTGGCCGACCCCCAGATCGGGCTGGTGACCTGCCTCTATAAGGGTGCGGAGGCCGAGAACCTGACCGCTCGTTTGGAGGGCCTCTATATCGGTGTCACCTATTTGCCCTCCATATTGGTGGGGCGAAGATACCTCTCCATGAGGTTCGCCTTGGGGGCCACCATCGTCTTGCGGCGCAGCCAACTGACGGCCCTGGGTGGCTTCCCCGCCTTGGCCGACTATCTGGCCGACGATTATGAATTGGGGGCCCGTATAGGCTCTTTAGGTTGGAAGATTCATCTGTCTTCCTATGTTATCCTCGATATGTTAGGCGCCCCCAGCCTGAGGGAACTTTGGCACCGGCAGGTGCGCTGGGCCCGATGCATCCGCGTCAGTCGAGGTCCGGAATATCTGGGCCTTATCATAACCTTCACCACCCCCTTGGCCCTGGCCACGGCCATATCTTCCTCCCTCGACTCCTGGGGGCTCCTGACCGTGGCCACTTCCCTGGTCCTCCGCTGGGGGCTCTCCTGGCTAGTTTTGGGATACACGGATGACCAGGTATCGCAGCGTTCCCTCCTCTGGCTGCCCCTGAGCGATATCTTCACCTTTCTCGTATGGTGTGGTGGAGGGGTGGGGAGGAAGGTGGTCTGGCGCGACGAGGCCTTCGAGTTAACCTCCGGGGGCCGCATGCGCATACCAGCCTGATGGCCCTCTTCGGCCATCACCTTGACCCTCGTTTCCCTATACCGTACAATTGAAAAGATGGGCGTTTTCATTACCTGCTACGATGGCATCGATTGTGTGGGGGGCAATAAGATCCTCCTGGAGGACCAGGAGAGGAAAAGTAAGGTCTTCCTCGATTTCGGCCTGCCCTTCGCCCGGCGTTACCTCTTCTTTGAGGAATACCTGAAGCCTCGCCCTGGGGTGGGCCTGCGGGACCCCTTGCGTTTGGGGCTCCTGCCCCCTTTGGAGGGGATATATCGCGCCGATCTGGAGGCAGCCTTGTCGCCTCAGGATAGGGTCTTCATGACCTCCTCTCCTTTCTATCGGCAGTTAGAGGTGGACGGCCTCTTCCTCTCCCATGCCCATCTGGATCACTCCGGATATATCTCCTTCCTGCGCCAAGATATTCCCATCTATACTACGGCCATGACCGCCTTCATCGCTAAGGTGGTGCAGGATACGGGCCAGTCCGATTTCGAGCGTGAAGTCTGCTATCTTAATCCTAGGGAGCCGAATAAAAACGGGATTTTATGCGCCTCCACACACGAGAGCCATCTTGGTCGGCCCTACGTGTTAGTGGACAAGCCGGAGTTGGTCAACCACCCCTATTGGCGTTGGTCGCCTACACAGAGTAAGAAGTTGGAGGTTCCATCGCTGCAGGCATCCCCGAAGAGGATCGGTGAATTCCCTTTGGAGGTCCATCCTGTCGATCATTCCATCTATGGGGCTAGCGCCTGTGCGCTTGAGAGCTCGGTCGGATGGGTGATTTATACCGGCGATCTGCGTTTCCATGGCGTTCGTGGACAACTATCTCAGCAGTTTGTTGATTCTGTCGCAGCACTTAAACCATTGGCCTTGGTATGTGAAGGGACACGGATAGACCGCGATGACCCTGAGGTCACCGAAGAGCAAGTATTCGACGCAGCCCTGAGGGTGGCTCAGAGTGCATCGGGGGTGATTTTGGCCGATTTCGCTGCCCGTAATATAGATCGGTTGCTGATCTTCTTACGAGTGGCCAAAGAGATAGGCAGGAGGTTGGCTATCTCATCAGCCGATGGCTTCCTCCTGGAGAAGATGAGGCACGTGGACGCTTCCTTGCCCGACATAATTGAGGAGGAAGCGGTGGTGGTCTATGCTGATGTGAAAAGCGCTCCTCGTTATTGGGAACGGGAGTTCCGCAAGCGATGTGAAGCCAAGGGCAAGTTGATAGAAGCGTCCCAGGTCAGGGCTAGCCCTAGGGATTACATCCTTTGTTTCTCCTTCTATGATATCAACGATCTGGTGGATATTGACCCTCAAGGGGGGACTTATATCTACTCCTCTAGTGAGGCCTACAATGAGGAGAGCAGGCTCGATCTTTACCGGCTGCGCAATTGGCTAGACTATTTCCATGTCCGCTTCCTGGGAGACCCCGAGGACCCCTGCGCTGATAGGAGGTTACACGCCTCGGGACATGCGAGTGGTGCCGATCTGCTGTCCATGGCCAAGCGAATTCACCCCCAGGTGTTGATCCCCATACACACAGAAAAACCGGAGTTGTTCGCCAAGAGCCTAGTTGGCACAGGGATAAAGGTATGCCTGCCTCAGCAGGGAGAGCCCATCAGGTTGCCATGAAGGTCATCTATCGGGATAAGGAGTGGGAACTGAAGGGGGGGATGACCGCCCGGATGGCCATAAAGAAAGTAGGGCTGGACCCGGAGGCGGTGTTGGTGGTTCGCAACGGGGAGTTGGTCACCGATGATACCCTCTTGAAGGACGAGGATGAGATAAGGTTGATCGCCGTGGTATCGGGAGGGCTACAGTGAACTGTAAGAAATGCTCCCAGGTGGCGGTGGTCAATATGCGCCACCATCGGCTGGCCCTGTGCCAGGAGCATTTCTTGGAATGGGTGCCCCGGCAAGCCCAGCGCGCCATCGAACGGTACGAGATGTTTGGGCCTCAGGACAGGATAATGGTGGCTGTCTCCGGGGGAAAGGACAGCCTCTCCCTGTGGGATGTCCTCTTGCGGTTGGGCTATGAGGCAGAAGGGCTCCATATAGATCTGGGCATCTCCAAGGGGGGCTATTCCCTCGTTTCTAAAGAGAAGGCGGAGGGGTTCGCCAAGGAGAGGAGCGTCCCCTTGCAGGTGGTCGATCTTAAAGAGCGCTATGGCAAGTCCGTCCCTCAATTGGCGGCCGGGAGGAGAGGGCAAACATTTTGCTCCCTTTGCGGCCTGGTGAAGCGGTATATCATGAACCGAGAGGCGGCGGAGAAGGGGGCCGTCCTGGCCACGGGCCATAACCTGGATGATGAGGTGGCAGTGCTCTTCCAAAACGTCCTCCACTGGCAGGACGGATACCTGGCCCGCCAGGAGCCGGTGCTTCCCTCCACTCACCCTCGGCCGGCGCGGAAGGTGAAGCCTTTCTTCCGCCTCTACGAGAGGGAGACGGCGGCCTATGCCATCCTGCGGGGCATAGACTATATATACGATGAATGTCCCTATGCCATAGGTTCTACCACCATCTTCTACAAGGAACTCTTCAACCGCTTGGAGGCCAACTCCCGAGGGGCGAAACTACAGTTCTATCTCTCCTTCCTCCAGGCCAAGGAGGAGGGGCTCTTTTCCCAGGTCAGGGCTGAGTTGAGCGAGTGCGCCCGATGCGGCTTGCCCACCAGCGCGGCCGCGCTTTGCGCTTTTTGCCGGCTCTGGGAGCCCCAAGTAGCGGAATCGAGGTAGAGGTGCGCTATCGGTATTTCGACATAATCATGGCCCTCTTCGTGGCCGTGCTCCTCATCTCCAACGTGGCCTCATCCAAGATCCTAGACTTAGGTCCTTTCACCTTCGATGGGGGGACCATCCTCTTCCCCATAAGTTACATCTTCGGCGATATCCTCACCGAGGTCTACGGTTATGCCCGTTCCCGGAAGGTCATCTGGACGGGGTTCGGTTGTGCGGTCCTCATGGCCCTGGTCTTCGCCATCGTGGGAGCCTTGCCGCCGGCAGAGGGGTGGGAGGGACAGGAGGCTTACCTCTTCATCTTGGGCCAGACCCCGCGCATCGTCTTGGGTAGCCTCATCGCCTATTTCGCCGGCGAGTTTTCCAACTCCTACACTTTAGCCAAGATGAAAGTGGTAACCAAAGGTAGGTGGCTCTGGACTCGGACCATAGGGAGTACCGTAGTGGGCGAGGGGGTGGATACCTTGCTCTTCGTCCTAATTGCCTTTTATGGCTTCTATCCCCCTTCCCTTCTCCTCAGCATCATCGTTTCCAACTACGTCTTCAAGACCGGCTTCGAGGCCGTGGTCACCCCTTTTACTTATCTCGTGGTCAACACCTTAAAGAGGCTGGAGAAGGAGGACTATTACGACTTCGATACCGATTTTAACCCCTTCAAGGTCACGACTTGAAGGGGGCCTATTCTAGGCTGATGGGGGCTTGGTGATAGGTCCATACCTCCTGGCTATCTTGCTGGGCTATTTTTGGGGGGCCTTTCCCACCGGTTACATAGTGGGGCGGCTCCTCAAGGGGATAGATGTGCGACAATATGGGAGCGGTCGGACCGGGGGGGCCAACGTCCTCCGCTCCGTGGGAGGGAAGGCCTTCCTCATCACCATCCTGGGGGACCTGGCTAAGGGGTTCATCCCGGTGATCGTGATGAAGATGGTTTTGAAGGAGGAGGGGGCTGCGGCCCTGGCCGGCCTGATGACCCTGGTGGGCCATAACTGGTCCATCTTCTTGGGCTGGAGGGGAGGGGCCGGGGTGGCCGTCACCATCGGCGCCCTCTTCGCCCTGCAGCCGCTGGTGGTTCTATCCTCCGGCTTGGTGGGCTTGGTGGCGACCTTCTTGTCCCGCTACGTCTCCTTGGGCTCCCTGGTCTTCGCCTCCCTGATGGCCTTAACTCTACTAGGGTTGGCTCTCCTGGGGCGAGGGCCCTGGGAATATGGCCTATATGGCCTTTTGGCCGGAGGGATCATCATCTTGGCCCATCGTCCTAACATCGAACGGCTGCTGGCGGGAAAAGAACGGCGCCTCGGCGAGCCGGGAGGGAGGAGGGAAGGTGGACCTTGAGCGGATAGCGGTGGTGGGGACGGGCAGTTGGGGGACCACCTTGGCGGCCATGCTGGCCGGCCAGGGGCTCCCGGTGACCCTCTGGGCCAGGGAGGAGGCGGAGGCCCGAGAACTCAGCCTCCGCCGGGAGAACCGCCGCTTCATTCCCGGCTTGATCTTCCCAGAAGGGTTGGAAGTCACCAGTTACCTTGAGGAGGCCGTAGGAGGGTGCCATTTCCTCTTCATGGTGGTGCCGGCCCAAACCATGCGAGCCAATCTGAGGAGGGTGAAACCCCACCTCCGCCCGGGAACGATAGTGGTGAGCGGGGCCAAGGGGCTGGAGATTGAGACCACCTTGCGGATGTCCCAGGTGATAGAGGAGGAGTTAGGTACCGGTTTCCCCATCTGCGCCCTTTCTGGCCCCAACCTGGCCCGGGAGATAGCGGCCGGGCTGCCCTCGGGGACGGTGGTGGCCTCCCTGGATGGGGAGGCCGCTCAGCGGGTGCAAAGGGTGGTGATGACCCCCTACTTCCGGGTTTACACTCACGACGATATCACCGGGGTGGAACTGGGAGGGGCCTTGAAAAATATCATCGCTATCGGGGCAGGGGCAGCCGATGAATTTGGCTATGGCGATAACGCCAAGGCGGCCTTCATGACTAGAGGGTTGGCGGAGATCGCTCGCTTGGGCGTGGCCGCTGGGGCTAACCCCCTCACCTTCGCTGGC
>CAYUAM010000133.1:0-5672 GCA_964442805.1 uncultured Anaerolineales bacterium
CGGGAGGAGTCATCCCGGTAGCCTACCGCCGCTCCGACGGTCAGTTCGTCGCCCTCCACGAACCGGATGGTGCAGATGCGGGCCCGCATCACCTGAGCGACACGATGGATTACCGATTCCAGGATCTTATCCAGTTCCAACGTGCTGGTCAGGCTTTCGGCGATAACATTGAGGGCGGAGAGTTCTGCCACCCGCCGGCGCAATTTCTCATCGGTCTGTTCATAGAGCCTGGCATTCTCGATGGCTATGGCGGCCTGGTTGGCGAAGAGGGTAACCAGACGGATATCCGCCTCATCGAACTTCCTGTCCAGGGCTAGGTCATCGACATAGAGGACACCCAGGAGAGCATCGCCTCGCTTGATGGGGACGGCTAGGACGTTGAAGGAAGGCTCGCTGGCGAACTGGGGAGACCTTCCTTCCCAGTTGGCGTAGTCGTTTACCACCATAGGCTCCCCGCTCTGGGCCACCCAGCCGCAGATCCCCTCTCCTAGGGCCATCTTGGTGCCAGTGTATTCCTTGCTCAGCCCCCGGTGCACTATCATTTCCAACTCTTGCCTTTCTGGACGGTAGAGGTAGAGGCCCCCGGCGCTTGTGCCCAATAACTGCATGGCTTTGAGGAAGATGGTTTTTAATAGGGCGGGGAGTTCCAGTTGGGCAGCCACGTCCAGGGAGACGTCGTAGACCGCTGCCAGTTCTTCCGCCTTGCGTCTTGTCTCCTCATAGAGCCTGGCGTTCTCGATGGCCGTTACGGCCTGGTTGGCGAAGATCTCCAAGGTCTGGATGGTCTCTAAGGACGGGATCCGGCCATCTAGGGGAGCATCCACGGAGAGGTGGCCCACCAATTGGCCTTCCTTGGTCTCCAGTGGTACGAGAAGGACATCCTCTGGATGCCAGCGGCCGGGGCTCCACTCCCCCAGGTCGGGGATATAGGTGAACTCCGCGACGCTTTCATCCAATAAGCCGTGTTCGTGACCGATGAAGTAGGAGCGGCTGATCTTGAAGCGTTCAGGCAAGAAGGGCTTCAATTTGCTCATGGGCATGGCTATGCCCAAAAGCCTTTTTCTCGCTTCCGGGGGGTAGCCGACCATGGTTCGGAGCACCGATGATTCGCCTTCCTCACTGATGACGTGGACGACCACCAGGTTGAAGCCCATGCTCTCTCGCACTGCTTGTGCGATCTTCTCCAGCAGTTGGTCAAACTCCAGGTTGAGTCTGAGGGCGTTGCCTATCTCCAAGATTCTGGTCAATTGGGTGCTTTTCCGCTGTTGGGCCTCAAAGAGGCGGGCGTTCTCGATGGCCCGGGCAACCTGGTCGGCGATGGTCTCTAAGGTGGTAACATCAGCCTCGGTGAAGGCGTGGGGACGGTCGCTATCTGCCATTAAGACCCCTATGGTCTCGTCGCCCAGCCTTATGGGGACGTCGACCTCGGCGGCCACGTCCAAGTAATCCAGGTGCAGGAAGCGAGGCTCCTTTGTAACATCGTTGGCTAGCAATGTCTCCCCATTCTGGGCTACCCAACCCACCATCCCTTCCCCCATCTTCTGGGCGTATCCTGGGGGCATCAATTTCGCTTGGGGGCCGGCAAGGGCTTCCAAGGTGACCTCATCGTCCCGTACCGAGAAGATGGCCACATTCTGATAGCCAAACTTCTCCTGGATGGCCTCGACTACTGTATGATAAAGTTCAGGCAACTCCAAAATGGGGGCGACCCTCTGTCCTATCTCGTTGATGAGGGCCAGTTGCTTGGCTCGGTGGCTGATCTCCTCCTCCGCCCGCTTCCGTTCGGTGATGTCGAGTCCATATACATTGACGTAGTGTGCGTCCGCCACAGGTGCAAATGTGAGGAGGAGTATATGATCGTCATACTTGGCTTCAACATCATTGCTTGAGCCGGAACGGAGGACCTCCAAAATCAATTCGCGCCAGTAGTCAGGCAAAGGTTGGCCGACTGGGCAGCCCCAGTCATCTAACAAGGGCAAGCTAGCCTTGTTAGCGTAGAGGATGGTGCCATCTTTTGCAACCCGTAGCACTGGGTTGGGGTTTTCGCTTGGGAATCGTGCTAACGCTTCTATCTCCTCCTCTGCCCGCTTGCGCTCGGTGATGTCTTTGACGAAAACAGAGAGGCCATCCGCTGAGGGATAAGCGCTGATTTCAAAGATGTAGTTCTTGCCTCCAAGTTGGTACTCGTTCTCGCATATCTGTGGTTGCTGTGTTCTCAACGCCTCTAGGTACAACTCGTCTGCTTTTGTTCCTTTCACCTCTGGAAAAATCTCGTAGAGAGATTTTCCGATAGCATCTTTCGCTGAAATCCCGGTGAGGTTTTCAGATGCTTTGTTCCAATATGTATATCTTAGGTCCTTATCCATGGCAAAGAAGACATCGGCGATGCTGTCGGCAAGTTCCTTGTATCTTGCCACGCTCTCCCGCAGCGCCTCCTCCGCCCGCTTGCGCTTCTTGGTCTCACTCATTTGGCACCCCCTTTCTCCACTATAAGATCCAAGGGATCCAAAAGGGTGCACGACGGGAAAGGAATAGCGACTTTCTTGAGGATCAACTTTTCCAGCAGTGAGGTCTTGTCTCCCACGCGCACCCCTTGAGTGTGGCCCCGCCTCCAAGGATCGAGGAAACTAAGGATTTATGCTCTTTTTATATACTAATCCCTTGTCCCTGTCAACAGGAAAATGAGGTCCTGAAAGGGATATGGGGCTAGATAGGCCGGTTCCCAGGCTCAAATCGAGGCCTTTTCTGACTGACCATATCTATAAAGGGACCGCCGGTTGGTGAGGAAGGCAAAAGTGAATAATTACGAATAGAGAGTGCACCAAGTTAACTAGTCTTCGCTCTTGCGGAGGTCGTAGCCTGTCTCCAAGACGGACTTGAGGTTCTGGAAGTAATAGGCCCAGCCCTCTCGGGTGCTGGCGTAATATTCCACCCATTCCTGGCCTCTCCCAAAGCCAGTATGCTCCAGTTTGAGGATGGTCACGCCTGCCCATGGCTCCAAGGTGAAGGTCACCACCGTATCGGCCTGAGGCGTCCCCCCCCAGCCCATGGTGGGCCAGGTATAACTGATCTTTTGGGGAGGCAAGAGTTGGAGGATCTTTCCCTCGTGGGAATCATGGTCCCAGAGGAAGAAGATCCTGCCTCCTACTCGGAGGTCTATCTCCGCTCGCCTCAAGAACCATTTGGTGAGTTCCTTAGGGTCGGTGAGGTCCCTAAACACGACCTCTGGCGAAGCCTTGATGAGATACTCTTGCCGGATGCTCCTCTCCTCCCTTAAGGCTTGCTTGAGGACGGGAGCAGCAGCCTCGGTAGCGGCGAGGTGACAGGTATCGTTGCAAAGGAGGAGGCGAAAGGCACCCTCCCGTCGGGAGAAGAGGTTGATGGCGGCTTCGTCTTGTTCGATCTGCCAGATGTGGGAGTCGTCCAGCCCTAGCACAGCGCAGAGGAGCACCTTGTTTAGGATCTTGTGGCCTACCAAAACCACTACCTGTCCTTGGTGTTGCTCCGCCAGATCATCTACAACCTGGAGGGCCCTTCCCCTCACCTGAGCCAGGCTTTCTCCCCCTGGAAACTCCACCAGATGGGGCTCCTTGAGCCAATTCTCATAGAGGGTGGGGAACTGCGTTTCCGCCTCCCTGGGGGTGAGGCCTTCCCAGGTTCCGTAATCGATATCCAGGAGGCCTTCGGTGGGTTGGACAGTGAGCCCCAGGCGGCGGGCTATGGTTTCCCCGGTCTGCTTGGCCCGCTCCAGGGGGCTGGTATAGATGGCGGCGATGGGCAAAGAGGAGAGGGTGCGAGCCAAGGCCTCCGCCTGAGTGCGGCCGGTCTCATTGAGGGGGATGTCGGAGCGGCCCCGGAACCGTTCTACCCGATTCCACTCCGTCTGACCGTGTCTCACTAAGACGAAGGTGGTCAACCTCGCCTCCCTTCCATCTCAGGATCTAATATCTTGAGGTTTCCCCTTCTGGTGGCCGTTCGGCGCTTCGAGGGGGCCTGGGACCTCGCTTGACATCAGCCCAGGCCCGAACGGCCTCCACATAGGAGCGGTGCAACTCCCGCTCTTGGGCCAACAGGTTGGTGAAGGCGTGCCAGTCAGCCACCGCTCCCTGTTCGATCACGCCCTCCAACCCATCGTGGTGGGCTTGCCATTCTGCCTTGGCCTTGATTATCTTTTCTTCCCACTCCATGCTCATCTCCTTTGCCTCCTTGGGTAGATTGTTGTGCGCTCAGTTTAAGGGCACCTTTCTTCAGGTGATAAAGACGACTCTACGAAACAAAAAGCCACTGCGGCATTTTGGCGACGCAGCGGCATAGTGATTGGGCGCCGCTCGGTATCAGACTGGGGGACGAGGATTCGAACCTCGGCATACGGATCCAGAGTCCGCTGTCCTACCGCTAGACGATCCCCCACTCGTTACTATTCTATCATAACCCACTGGTCTTGGCAAGGGCCTCTAAGTGGCGGAGGGCCTTATCTATCCGGGCCAAGACCCTCTCTCTTCCCAGGACTCTCAGGGTCCCAAAGAGGGGAGGGGCCACGCTCTTTCCGGTGACCGCAATACGGATTATGCCGAAGAGTTGCCCCGCCTTGAGTCCTAAATCTAGGGCCAACTTACGCAGGGCCGTCTCCAGCCCCTCCTCATCGAAGGGGCAAGTCTCCAAGGTCTTTCGAGCCGCGCTCAGGGCAGCCAACGATTGCCCAGGGGTCATCTTCTTGCCGATGAGGAGTTCTGGCTGGTAGGTGATCTCCTCTTGAAAGAAGAAATCGACCAGGGGCACTACGTCGCGAAGAACTTTTATGCGCTCCTGGACCAGGGGCACGAGGCGGCACAATATCTCCCAATCGGCCTTCAGTCCTGCTTCCTCCAAGAAGGGCAGAAGTCGCCGCGCCAGTTCTTCGGTATCTAGATGTCGGATGTAAACCCCGTTCATCCACTCCAGTTTCTCCGGGGAAAAGACGGCCGGGGCAGGGTTCACTTTTTCCAGGCTGAAATGTTCGATAAGTTCTTGGCCGGAGAAGATCTCCGTCTTATCGTCGTAGGCCCAACCGAGGAGGGCCAGGAAATTCACCATGGCCTCAGGCAAATAACCAGCCTGGCGGTAATCCTCTATGGAGGTGGCGCCGTGGCGCTTGGAGAGTTTGGTGCGATCCGGGCCCAGGATCATGGAGACGTGGGCGAATTGAGGCAGGGGATGCCCCAAGGCCTCGTAAATCCGCATCTGACGGGGAGTATTGGCCAAATGTTCGTCGGCCCGAATGACATGGGTGATCTGCATCAAGATATCGTCCACCACCACGGCGAAATTATAGGTGGGGAAGCCCTCTGCCCTCATGATGATCAGGTCGTCCAGTTCCTCGTTGGCGAAACGGACCTCGCCGTGCACCAAGTCGTGAACCACCGTTTCCCCCTCCAAGGGCATGGCAAAACGGATGGCTGGCTTCCGGCCTTGGGCTTGAAAAGCCCCTTTTTCCCGAGGGGAGAGGTCACGGCAACGCCGGTCGTAGCGCGGCGCTTCTCCCCTCTCCAGGGCTTCCCGGCGGCGCTCCTTCAGTTCCTCGCGAGTGCAGTAACAAAGATAGGCCTTCCCCTCCTCTAGGAGGCGCTCCGCCGCCGCTCGGTAGAAATGGAGGCGTTGCATCTGGTAATATGGCCCGAACTCTCCTCCCACTT
>CAYUAM010000134.1:0-5663 GCA_964442805.1 uncultured Anaerolineales bacterium
TGAGGGTGCAGAAGTGGGTCCCGGCGCGCCAGTTGGTGAGCAAGAAATCAGAATCAAAGTTATGAGAAGCAGCATTGAGTACTGCATCAAACTTGCACGTTTCATAGCACCTCCTCTACCGGTTACTCTGAAGCCTCTCTGGCTTCCTTGCCATGATGTTACCATCTGACACTACAGAGTGGTGCCGAAAGCCCTTCGCTAATCGCTCCGGGCAGACCGAAAAGGTGTTGCTACATCTTCTCCGGCGCAGAGACGCCCATTAGCTCCAGGACTCGGGCCAAGACTATCTTACAGGCTTTCACCAATTTCAGCCGAGCCTTGTTGAGGGGCATATCCTCAGGATGCGAGGAGACCACCCGGCATTGCTTGTAGAAGGAATGGAAGGCGCTGGCCAGGTCTTGGGCATAGTAAGCCAAGTGGTGGGGGGCTAGATTGGTGGCGGCCAGTTCCACTACATCGGGCAGGCGCAACATCCGCTTGATGAGGGCCAGTTCCGCCTCATGGGTCAGGAGCGAAACGTCTCCATCGCTATAATCCAGTTCCCCGGCATAGCGGAGGATGGAAGCGATGCGGGCGTAGGCATACTGCACGTAGTAGACCGGGTTCTCGCTGGACTCCTCCTTGGCCAACTCCAGATCGAAATCCATCTGGCTGTCGGCGGCGTGGGATAGGAGGATGAAACGCACCGCGTCCGGCCCCACCTCCTCCAACACCTCCCGCAGGGTGATGAACTCCCCGGTCCGCTTGGAGAGGCGCACCACCTCCCCTCCTCGCTTCAAGGTCACCAGTTGATAGATGAGGAGGGTCAGCCGCTCCGGGTCCAAACCCAGGGCCCGCATCATGGCCTTCATGCGGGGCACGTGGCCCTGATGATCGGCCCCCCAGATATCTATCACCCCATCTAACCCCCTCAGCACGAACTTGTCGTAGTGATAAGCGATATCGGAGGCGAAGTAGCCCGGCTCGCCGGTAGAGCGGATGAGGACCTCGTCCTTTTCGTCGCCCAAGGCCGAGGTCAAGAACCAGACCGCCCCCTCCCGTTCCACGATATGGTCGCCCTTTCGCAATATCTCCATTATTTTGGCGAACTGGCCATCCCGGTAGAGGCTTCGCTCGGAGAACCAGTTATGATAACGGATCCCCAAGGCCTCCACATCGGCCCTCACGCTCTCCAGGACCTTATTGAGTCCGGCCTCGCCGATGGCCTCCACGGCCTCCTCTCGACCCATGCGGAGGTATTTGTCCCCCTCCTGGGCGGCGATCTCCCGCCCCCACTCCACCAGATATTGGCCTTGATAGCCCCCCTCGGGCACCTCCTCCTCCCGGCCCAAAGCCTGGGCGTAACGGGCATATAGGCTCTCGTAGAAGAGGCGCATCTGGGTGCCGGCGTCGTTGATATAATATTCCCGCTTCACCTGGTAGCCCGCCGCCTCCAGCAGGTTGGCTATGGTATCTCCCAAAACCACGTTGCGGGCGAAGCCCACATGCAAGGGGCCGGTGGGGTTAGCGCTGCCATACTCCACCTGGACCCGTTCCCCCTTCCCCAAGTCGAGGCGGCCATAGGAAAGGGCCTGGGCCAGGATGGCCTCCACCTGCCGGGCCAACCACCCCTCCTCCAAGGTGAAATTGATGAAGCCCGGCCCGGCCACCTCCACCCTCTTGATGAACTCGGCCTGGGGCAGATGGCTGACTATGCTCTCCGCCAAACGGCGAGGAGGCAGGCCCACCTCCCCGGCTATTTGCAGGGCTAGGCTGGTGGCATAGTCCCCATACTCTTCCCGTTGGGGCTGCTCCACGGCCACGGGAGGAAGGACGAAGGCCGGAATCTGTCCTTCCCTTTGGGCCCTAACTACTGCCTCTTCAATAAGCCGGGCTATCTCCTTCCTCACCCCTTATACTCCTCCATCTCCTCCCAGTTCTTCCCCACCTTGATATCCACCTTCAGGGGAGCCCGCAGGTCATAGGCCCCCTCCATGGTCTCCCGCACCAAGGTGGCCACCGCTTCAACCTCCCCTTCCGGCACCTCTAAAACCAACTCGTCATGCACCTGGAGGATCATGCGGCTGGCCAACCCTTCCTCTTTCAAACCCTTATGGAGCCGGATCATGGCCAACTTTATGATATCGGCGGCGCTGCCCTGGATGGGCATATTTATGGCCATCCGCTCCGCCGCTCGCTTGACCTGGCCATGAGCCCGGCTGGTGGAGCGGAGTTCGGGGAAGTAACGGCGACGGCCCAAGAGGGTGGAGACATACCCTTCCTCCATGGCCCTCTTTTTGGTCTCCTCGATATACTCCCGTACCTTAGGGTAACGGGCGAAGTAGTTGGCGATGAACCGTTGGGCCTCCTCCTGAGAGAGGCCAGTCCTCTGGGCCAAGCCGTACTCACCCATGCCGTAGATCAGCCCGAAATTTATGGTCTTGGCGATGCGCCTCATCTCCGGGGTCACCTGCGAGAGGGGGACGCCCAAGACGGTGGCCGCCGTGCTGGCGTGGATATCCTCCCCCCGCTGGAAGGCGGCCAAGAGGCCGGGATCCTGGGAGATATGGGCCAAGATGCGCAACTCCACCTGCGAGTAGTCAGCAGCCAAGAGGAGCCAACCCTCCTCGGCTATGAAGGCCCTGCGCACCTGGCGGCCCAAATCGGTGCGGGTGGGGATATTCTGCAAATTTGGCTCGCTGGAGGAGATCCGCCCCGTCACCGTGCCCGTCTGGTTGTAGGAGGTATGCACCCTCCCCGTCCGCCGGTTGACCAAGAGGGGCAAGGCATCCACGTAGGTGGATTTGAGTTTGGTCAACTGGCGGTGCTCCAGGATGAGGTCGATGATGGGGTGCATGCCCCGCAACTGCTCCAAGGCGTCGGCCGCGGTGGAGTGGCCGGTCTTAGTGCGGCCCTTGACCGGGAGCCTTAGTTCCTCGAAGAGGACCACCTGCAATTGCTGAGGGGAAGAGATGTTGAAGGGATGGCCGGCCACGGCCTGGATCTCCTTCTCTAAGACCACGATGCGCTGGTAGAGTTGGCGAGACATCCCTTGGAGGTAATCGACGTCCAGGGCCACCCCAGCCATCTCCATCTCCATCAACACCTCCACCAAGGGCATCTCCACCTGGACGAAAAGATCCCCAAGCCCTTGCTCCTTCAACTCCGGCTCCATTAGTCTGGCCAATCGCTCCGTGGCCTCCACATCGGCCATGGCATAGGGGGCCACCACGCTCACCGCCACCTCGGCCATGCTTCTCTGTCCTCGCCCCTTGCCGATCAGTTCCTCGATGGGGGTCATCTCCAGCCCTAGTTTCCGCCAAGCCAGGTCTTTCAAGCCGAAAGTGCGGCTCCCCGGCTCTAGGAGATGAGCGCCGATCATAGTATCGAAGGCCAAACCGCGAACCTCCAGGCCGTGTCTGGCCAAGATGGTGAGGTCATAGATGGCGTTGTGGGCCCATTTGGCCACCCTCTTGTCCCGCAAGATAGAGCCCAGAGCCTCCAATACCTCCTCTAGCGACAACTGGGCCTCGGCTCCCAGGTGGCCCACGGGGATATAGTAGCCCCTCTCTGGCTCCACGGCCAAGGCCAACCCCACCAAATCCGCGGACATGGCCTCCAAGCCGGTGGTCTCCACATCCAGAGTGAGGTGGGACGAACTCGATAGGGCCTTCGCCAACCTCTCCAGGGCCGCCTTGGTATTCACCACTTCGCCCCGTCCGGCTGGCTTCTCTGGGGGGGTGAACATGGCCAACTGCTTCGCTTTCTCCTCCTCCCGCTCCGGCAAGCGGCTCATCAGGCTACGGAACTCCAACTCCCGAAATAGTTCCGTTACCCGCCCTCGGTCGTAATCGCTGGTGCGGCACTTCTCCAGATCCAAGGTTATGGGCACATCGGTGGATATGGTGGCCAGCCGCTTGCTGAGGAAGGCCACCTCCCTTTGACTGGCCAAGGCCTGGCGGGCTCGGGCCGGCTCCACCTCATCTAGATGTCGGTAGATCTCCTCCAGGGAGCCATACTTCTGGATCAAGGCCTGGGCCGTCTTCTCTCCGATCCCTTTAACTCCGGGGATATTGTCCGACTTATCCCCCACCAAGGCCTTGTAGTCGGCCAAGAAGCGAGGCGAGAGGCCGTACTTCTCCCTTATGGCCTCCTCATCATATACCTTGGCCTCGGAGAAGGGCTGCCGATGTCCGCCGGCGGTGAGGACCTTCACTCCCGGGGCCACTAACTGAAAGGTGTCGTAATCGCCGCTCAGGATGACGGTTTCCACCCCCTCCTTTTTAGCCTGCTGGGCCAGGGTGCCGATGAGGTCATCGGCCTCGTACCCCTCCACCTCGAAGATGGGGATATCGAAGGCCTCCACCAACTCCACCACCCGGGCCATCTGGCTCCGCATCTCCTCCGGCATGCGGGCCCGCTGGGCTTTGTATTCCTTGAACTCCTGGTGCCGGAAGGTCTCCTTCCCCGCATCGAAGGTCACGGCGATATAATCCGGCTTCTCCTCCTGCAAGATACGCAGGAGCATCAAGGCAAAGCCATAAACGGCGTTGGTGAGTTCCCCGCGGGTGGTGGAGAAGGCATCTAGGGGCAAGGCGAAGAAGGCCCTATAGGCCAGGGAGTGACCATCGACCAGAACCAATTTCTCGCCCATTTTAAGGAAAATTCTATCGCCACTGGCCACGAAAGTCAAAGGCACCTCTTGGAGGTGCCCCTAACCATCTACTTTGGGCCACGAAGGCTTCACCTCTGCAAAGCCAAGAGGATATAGGCCAGGAGGACCAAACCCGCCCCCAAGAGGAGGAGATGGATGAAACACCCCCCTATCTTCTTGATCAATGCGAAGAGCCAAGATACCAGGAGCAGGGCTAAGATCAAAGCCACCACTGTGGTGACCAGACTTTCCATATCCACCTCTCCTATGCCGACATAGAAGATGCCAGTTTGGGGCCATTGTAGGCTCCTTGTACCACCATGTCAAGCCAGGGCTTTGCCCCCAGCGGCTGACGATGGTATACTGGGATAGGGGAAACGGGGACAGATGATCGCCTACTTCATCCCCGGCCAGGGGGAAAAGGGGCTCCCTTTGGAGAGATATCTGGAGGTCATGCCCGGCAAGGTGGTCTCCCGCTATATCGAGGCCTACACCCAGCCGGGAGGCTCCATCTTGGATCCCTTCTGCCAGAGCGCGGTGGTGGTAGAGGAGGCTGCCCGCTTGGGCCGGTCGGCGCAGGCCACCCATTTCAGCCCCCTAAACGTGCTCGTGGCTAGGGCCACCTTTGGCCTTCCCCCGCCCCAGGAGATCGATGCGGCCATGGTCCGCCTGAGCGAGGCCCCCAAGCGGGAGGCCTCCTTGCGGGAGCACATCAACGACCTCTACCTCGCCCACTGCTATCGTTGCCATGAGCCCGTGGTGGCCGAATATCTGACCTGGGATGGCGAACGGGGCATCCCCGTGGAGAAGGGCTACCGGTGTCCCTCCTGCGAGGCCCAAGGGCCCTCTCCGGTGGAAGATGCCGATCTGGAACTCCTACCGCAGATAGAGGAGCGAGGGGTCCACTATTGGTATCTCCTCGATCACCTGGCCCCTCCGGGAGATGAGGGGCGAGGCTTGGTCCAAACCCTTCTGGAACTATACACCCCTCGCAACCTCTACGCCCTGGTGACTATCTCCATGAAGGTGG
>CAYUAM010000135.1:0-5643 GCA_964442805.1 uncultured Anaerolineales bacterium
ATAATTAATTTGCAGGGAGATAGGGTTGTCGCAAGAGGTGCAGATGAGGGCCATAGTTCGCGGTCAAGTGCAGGGGATCTACTTCCGCGATTTCACTCGCCGACATGCCCGCCGACTGGGACTAGTGGGGTATGTTCGCAACCTCTGGGATGGCACCGTGGAGGTGTTGGCGGAGGGAAATAGGGACCTCTTGGAGAGTCTGCTCGGGGAACTCCACATCGGGCCTCCCGCCGCTCGGGTGGAAGGGATAGACCTGGAATGGGGCCAGCCCAGCGGGGAGTTTCGGTCCTTCGAGGTACGATACTGATGAGGAAAGATTCGCAAAAGGTCGCCTGGGCCGTTCTTTTGGCCTCTTTCGCCGTCTTCTGCTTCCTGGCAGTGAGCATCCCCTTGAGCATCCGCTGGTGGGTAATCACCGCCACCGCTCCCCACGACGTCGCCCTGGAGGTCTTAAGCGGAACGGCCTTGGTGAGGGTGAAAGGGCTCCCCCCCGATGTGGGGGTAACGGAAGAGAAGGAGATCCCCGAAGGGAGCATCATCCGTGCCGATGACAATTGTCAGGCCCTCCTCACCTTCTTCGATGGAAGCATGGTGAATATCCTCCCCAACGCCGAGGTGCGCCTTATTAAGGTACGTTCCCCCTCCTTCGGCCTCAGCCCCCATCCCAACGCCATCCTTTTGGAATT
The DNA here is from genome assembly GCA_964442805.1 of uncultured Anaerolineales bacterium. GTDB lineage: Bacteria > Chloroflexota > Anaerolineae > UBA7937 > UBA7937 > CAYUAM01. The sequence continues at coordinate 687 of CAYUAM010000135.1, forward strand.
GAAGGCTGGACGGATCCGGGTCTCCCCCATCGCTCCCCTCAGCCGCCCCACCGATTGGAAGGTTCGCACCTCCCAGGCCCTGGTTTCCCTGGGAGAGGGGAGTTATTCAGTGGAGGTCAATGGGGAGGGCTCGGAGGTGGCTGTGCGCAAGGGTGAGGCCAAGGTGGACGTTCAAGGGGCCCTAACCGCCCTCGCTCCTGGGAAGCGGATGGTTATACCCTTCGGGTCGAAGCCTCCTCAACTTTTGCCTGCCCGCCGCAACCTGATCCTCAATGGAGACTTCAACGGTGGCCTAAACGGCTGGCGCACCTACTCAGAGTCAGGCAAGGAGGAAGTAGAGGGGGGAAAGTTTGAGTTGGTTGATAGTGACGGAGGAAGAGCGGTCAGGCTCTACCGCCAAGGGGAGGATGGCGTCCACACCGAGGTGGGGTTGGTCCAGGAGATCAACGCCGACCTCTCCGATTATATCTCCCTCCAACTGCGCCTCGATCTCAGGATCGACTCCCACAGCCTGGGCGGAGGGGGCTACCTCAGTTCCGAATATCCGGTCATCGTGCGCTTGGACTACCTGGACGCCTATGGCAGCGCCACCCACTGGTATCATGGTTTCTACTACCACAATATTCATAATAACCCCACCTTGAACGGCGAAGCCATCCGGCGCGGCCTCTGGTACCCCTACGAGACCACAAACCTCCTGGAAATCCTCGACCCTCCTCCCCTCATCATCAAATCGATAAAGGTCTACGCCTCTGGCTGGAACTACGATGGCCTGGTCGCCGATATAGGCCTCTTCGTGGAGTGAAGGTCAAGAGCCTCTCCCCAAAAGTAGCCCACCTCTGGCCCCTTTTCTTGGCCCTAGCCCTCTTCTGCTCTCTAGCCCTCTATCAATGGGAACTCCCTGGCCTCCATTACGACGAGGCCATGGAGGTGGTGCCGGCCATGCAACTCCTCCTGGGCCAGCCCACGGAGCCCTTCCGGGGAGCAGCCATAAGGGTGGCCGGCCGAGCCTTCCCCCTCATGATCGTAGATTACATAGGCACGGTGAACACCTACCTCTCCCTACCCTTCTTCGCCCTCTGGGGGGTCCGCCTCTTCTCTTTGCGGCTGATGGCCATCCTCCTGGGGGCCTGCACCCTCCTCCTGACCTACTTGGTGGCCGAATCCTTGTTCGATAGGCTGGTAGCCGCCTTGGCCTGTCTCCTCCTGGCCGTCCACCCCTCCTTCATCTTCTGGAGCCGCCAAGGGCTCTTCGTCACCTCCGCCCTCACCATTTTCACCACCGGCAGCCTACTAGCCTTCTTACGTTGGCATCGCACTGGCCGGTTCTGCTACCTTTACCTGGGCGCCTTCCTCTTGGGAGTGGGCCTCTTCACCAAATTCTCCTTCCTCTGGTTCATCTTGGGGCTCCTGGGAGCGGGGGCCTTGGTGCGGTTCTGGCCCAGGGCTCGGCATTACTCCCTTCCCAAGGCCACGCTCATTCAAGGGGCCACGGCCCTCCTGATTTTCATCCTGGGCGCAAGCCCCCTCATCCTCTACAACCTCCAAACCGGGGGGACCATAAAGGTCATATTGGGTAACCTCTCCACTTCCTACTACGGCGTAAGCAACCTGGCCTTGGGCAGGAACCTCCTTATTCGAGGACAACAATTCATAGTCCTCCTCAAGGGGGGGCAATTCTGGTATCTGGGCGGAGTATTCAGCGACGATCTCTACCCGCCTCTATTCCTGATAGCCATCATGAGCGCTATGGTCCTAGGCTCCCGCCGAGAGAGGGGATGGCTCAAAAAAACGGCCTTCCTGGCCACCCTGCTTTTGTTGATGATCCTCCTCAGCGCCTTCACCGTCTCCGACCTATGGATAACCCATTATGTGATCCTCCTGCCCTGGCCACAGGTGCTCCTGGCGGCCAGCCTAGGTTTGTGGGCGCACCAACTCTCCGGCCGCCTCAAGATGGCGCCCCTCTTGGTGGCTTTGGCCCTCCTCCTCTCCAACCTGCGGGTGGATGGGGCCTACCACCAAGCCTTGACCAAGAGCGGGGGTTACTCTCACCACTCCGATGCCATCTACCAGTTAGCCGACTATTTGGAGGAGCGAGAAGGGCCAGTGGTGGCCATGGACTGGGGGATCAGAAACAACGTCTTATTCCTCACCCAGGGGAGAGTCGATCCCCAGGAACTCTTCGGCTTCGATTGGGAGGCCGACCCGGGCTTCCGGGAACGGCTAGCCCCATACCTCTCCGACCCCCGAACGTTATACCTCTTCCACAGCCCGGAGGAGACGGTCTTTGAACGTCGTCAAGCCTTCGAATCCCTGGTGCGGGAAAGGGGCCTGGAGGTGCGCGGGGGAAAGGTCTTCCTCGACCGCAGCGGAAAGCAGATCTTCGTCATCCTGCGGGCGGTGCCAAGAGGGTGAGGGGTTAAACCCTTCGCATCTGCTCCCGATAGAGGTTGCGGATCTGGTTAAAGAGGGCTATGTATTCTGGGGTGCGATAATCGGGGTAGGTCCACTCCCAGGGAACGAAAGTCCCCTTTTTATAGTAAAGGGTCACCTCGGCGAAGACCCCCTGGCCGATATAGAGGCGATGGGCGCGGTCCTTGGTGGTGGCTAAGACCAACTTGGCGCTGTCCAGATATCCAGGGTCCAGATTTATGGCCCGCTTACCCTCCGACGAAAATTCATCTTCCAGCCAGTTGGTGAGGAGTTTTATCTCCGCCAACTCGGCGGGGTCTATGAGCCACTGGAAGGCCATGAACTTTCGCCACAGGTCCTCCCCCATCTCCCAGGAGTAATAATCGGTAAAGGTCCAAGGCAAAAGATCGCTCTGGTAATCGACGGGGCCGAACCGGGTGGCCAACCCCCGCTGGGCGGCCTCGAAGAGGGGCCTCCGTCCCGATATCATCCCCACCACTAATTTGACCGGAGGGTGTTCCTTAATCCGGCCCACCGCTACCTCGAAGCCCTCATGATCCTATCGCAGAGTTGTCTCCCCAGGACGGCCAAGCCATCCACGGGAAGGTAGTGGCCCGCCGAAGCATCGAAGAGGACGCTGGCCGTGGGGGAGAAATCCTCATCCCCGGACCAATAGACCACGGCCAAGGACAGCCGGGGCAAGGCCTGGAAGGCGTAACCGGCATCGCCCAGGTCGCGTCGCTCCCCGCCCGCTCCTTCTGCCGCCCTCCGAAAGGCCTCTAGGTCGTTGCCGAAATGGCCGGCCAGCCTGTTGCCAGAATAGCCTTGGAAGGCCTCGTGATAGAAACGCCCCCCCGGTATCTCTCGCAGGGAGACCCAACGGTCAGCCAAGGGCGTGCCATCGGCGGTGCGGAGATAGTGGAGGAAAAGGCTCCATTGCCAATCGGAGCACCTCTCCTTTCCCTGGCAGGCCTCAATTTCCGGGTAGGTGATCACGTATTCCTCGCCCCAAAGGCTGAGGCGCAACTCCCCCTCTTCCTTGCTTAACCTTACCTGCTTGGCCCCGCTATTCGCCGCCAAGACCGCCGGGTCCTTTCCCCTTAATTCCCCCCTGGCCTCCTGGATGAAGGAGGCGAGAAGATGGGGACGTTGGCTCATGGAGTACCCCTCTACCGGCGACCTCTCACCCATGCCCGTCCTCCCCAATTGAGGCTCTCACACCCATTATACCTGGCCAGTCAGGGAGGGCAAGCCCGATAGTACTATAGTAGCGTTGACAGCGCCCCTGGGGCCAGTTAGAATGAAAGGGAGGAGGGGGAGAGGATGGCGACGCAGTTATTGGGGGAGATGGCGGTGGAAATTTTCACCGCCCAATGTCGGATAACGGGAAACCACCGCACCAGATACGTCCATATTAGGGAGGTCCTGAACGAGAGCAAGAAGAGTTACCTGGACCTGGAAGGGGTGAACCTCAACTATCTGCAGGACGCCCATAAGAGGCCGGTCCAAAGCATGGAGGCCCGCCTAGATAAAGGCTCCATCATCCTGGCCATACCGCACCATATCAAAGGCCACACCGAGGTAATCAAGCGCCGAAAGATGATAGAGTACACCGGCCGCACGGAGGACCGCCTCCTCATCGCCGCTCCCCCCTTCCAAGTGAGCGGCAACCTGAAGATACCGCGAGGCTTCGACGTCCGGGACGCCCTCAACCGTATGGAGGAGACCTTCATCACCCTCACCGAGGCCGCGGTCCACTATTTGCCTCGCCCCTCCGTATCGTTCACCGTCCAGGAAGTGGTACTCAACAGGGAGCATATCCAGATGGTCTGCGCGGGCTTCCAAGAGGAAGAAGAGGAGGTACAGGGGCTTCCCCACCTTCCCAGTGGCTGAGAGGGCCAAGGCGATCTGGGCCATCAGCGCTCACCTATCTCGCTAACACGCTAGTTCAACAGAGCAAAGGAGAGGTGAGCATTTTTTTGTTGGCCTGGAAGATGCTGACTCAAATCTCAGGAGTTTTCTCCAGCGCCAAGGGGGTGTAAAATATAAAAATGGGGCGCGTCAATATGGGGCATCCCTTGAGACCTGGCAGGTGCCGAAGGTGGGACTCGAACCCACATGAGGTTGCCCTCAACGGTTTTTGAGACCGTCGCGTCTGCCATTCCGCCACTTCGGCCTATTATCAAGTATAGGCCAGGAGGGGCTTCCAAGTCAAGGGGGAGATGGAAGAGAAGGAGCTCGTCGCCGCAGCCAGGGGAGGGGACAGGGGCGCTTTCGACCAATTGGTGCGCTCTTATCAAGGCCTGGTCTACAATGCCGCCTATCGCATCCTGGGCGATGTAGATGCAGCCAGCGATGCCACCCAAGAGGCCTTCCTCTCCGCCTTCAAAGCCATGGGCCGGTTCCGCGGAGGCTCCTTCAAGGGATGGCTCCTGCGCATCGCCACCAACGCCTGCTACGACCAACTTCGCCGTCAGAAGCGCCAACCCGCCAGTTCCCTAGAGGCCCTCTATCTGGACCCCGGCGGCCAACCCATGGAAGGGGA
>CAYUAM010000136.1:0-5627 GCA_964442805.1 uncultured Anaerolineales bacterium
TTTAACGCTGGGGGGTGAGGCCCCGCGGAGATCTCCGGAGCCGGCCTTTGAAATGGGGGCCAAATCCTTTGAAAATCTGTGTAATATATTCTACAAATCAGGGCTTCACCCTTATTTCAAAACTGGCCCGCGGGGCCACCCCATGCTTGATAATGGTCAGGGCCAAACCGCCGGCGGGGATCTCAGCCAGGAAGGGCTTAAGGTTAGCCCGGAGCCGGTTAGAGGTTATATCAAGGTAGGGGAGAAAATGCGGCTTCCAGGGGGCTGCCAGGCGCAACCTCAGAGCGGCCACAGTCTTGATCGCCTCCCCATAGCCCGGGTGTATCTCGACCATTCCCTCAGTCCAGTCGAGGACCACTAAGGTTGTGCTTTCTCCGTCAGCTGCGTCATAGATCTCATAGGGCCCGGGTAAAATCTCCGGCATGGCGCCACCCCCTTATCAGTAAAAGTTATTCCCATTAGCACACCTGTTCTTCCCAAATGCGCTCGAGTTATTCCCACCCTTCCAGATACCTTTTTCCCGCTATTCCCCTTTTTCCCGGCTTTATTACTGATGATTATATACTACCATTGATATATTAACCCTAAGGTTAATAAGGGCGGGAATGTCGGGAATACTGGGAATAATTGTCAGCCGGCCGGCGGCGGCCCGCCCGAGTTAGCCTGGGCGGCCCTCTCCTGGGCGCGCTGCACGAAGTAGAATGTGCTCACTGCGGCCACCAGGGCCCACCAGGCGTCAGGCACGTGGATCCCCGCGGCCAGAAAGCCGATAGTGGCCAGCCAGGCTGAGATCGCCAGGGTGGGCCTCACAATAGCCCTGATCAGCTCGATCATCGCGTCAACTCCTCTCCGGCTCCTCAGCCCGGGGAGCTAAGGGGAACGCCAGGGATAGCGCCCGCCTCACAGCCCTGGCCCGGGCCTGGTGAGACGGTGATCTTAATATCGGTAGATACTGAGCCTTAGCCCCGTATCTCTGCCTGGCCTCCGCTTGCTCCTCCAGGGTGACGGCGCCATATTCTGTAGTAGGGTGAGACCGGCCCTTAATAAAGACATGACAGCGCCAGACAACAGCCCCCTGGGGGAAGCCCAGGATGACGGCCTCCTCCGGGCTCACCGATGCGACATCATAGCCGTCATAATCCGTCTGTTGACTGGCCCAATAGGCCGCCCCCTTCTCAGTCACAAACGGCTTAGAGTAAAGCACACAGACATGGCCGGCCCAGGGATCGAGGCCGTATCGGTCACACCAGGCTATAAGGGCCTGGACAATATCGGGCGTTAGGATCTGGCCCGATCCCGCGTCAGCCTGGGGGAGCGCCAGGTCAATCTCAGAGGCTCTATACTCCCGAGCGATTAGGCGGTCCTGGCGGTCGCCGGTCATGTCGATCTCCCTCCGTTTCCCCCTGTCCTGGGCATAGTCGAGGTCTTATCGGCTGCTATGCGGTCGAAGAATCGCATGACATCATAGTTGACATTGATTAGCCGCTGCACGGTCTGAGAGTAGGTTTCCCTCACACCCTGGAGCTTGGTTAGCTCCGTGTAGACATGATCCTCGACCTTGATCGTTTTACTCATATCTCCTCATTACCTTGTAGAATACACAGCCACAGTCAGGACATTCGAACTGCCTCATTAGGGGATCCAGCCCCTCGGGTGGCCGCCACTCGGTCATTTTAACCAGGGTGAAATGACTCTCACCCTTGTCACGATCCCACCAGGCACACTTTGGGCAGCGCGCTCTTATAGTTGTCTTAGTTTCCACCGTCTAACTCCTTTCCCCAGGCGCTTTCGGCTGGTCCCTCTCCGGTCAGCCGTTTTGGGTTTGTGTAGCCGGGTCCCCACTATACTCCCCCAAGAATTTTACCAGGGCAGCCCGGGCTAACGCGAGCTCATGGGGTGTTAAATCCTTGAGGGTTCTTTCCGCAATCCGCCTGATGGCTGCCCGCTCTGACTTGCTGAGGCTATTTTCTTCCGGCATTTTGCCCCCTTTCCTGGTTTACTCCCGAGATCGAGCTCAAGGCTTTGAGTATACCACAACAGGGTTACGGTGTCAACAGTCTACCGAGTAACGGCTATGGTGAGTGAGTATAATACGCATACCACATAATCGCATAAGGGCTATTGTGCGACCCCGGGACCATAGATGAATGGATGAATAGATGATTAGATGATTAGTCAAATAGGGCTCCCCTTAAAATATGGCCGTAGCGCCACGAAAAACAGGGGGGGATACATTTAGCTATCCCACCCCTGAAGCTGAGGGCTGATTTATGGCGCGCTGAGCGCGCGTCATGCGGGTTTTACCAGGGGTCCGAGGAGCCTTATGCGCTCCAGGTCAGCGGCCGATTTGGCCCGCTCCTCTACCATGTGATAGTTTATGAGGGCGGCCTCCATTTCATCCGGGTTGATCACCCCGCGCCTGGTGGCCTCTTTCAGGTTAGCCTTAACTTCGGCCAGGTAGTCTGCGGCGTAGTCAAATACGGCGGCGGTCTGGTATTTGCCGATCAGCCGCTCCGGGACTCCCAGGCCCCGCAGATCATCCACCAGCTCGGAGAGTAAGATCCACCCCTCGCGGTATAGTTTCATGGCGGCTCCGGCCATGATCGTTCTTGTCTCTCCGGCCGCCTCGGCATCCACCCACTTCAGGACCGCCTCCACGGCCCGCGGGCTATAGCCGCTTTCCTCGGCTTGCTCCCTGAACCAATCCTTGTCATACTCACCAACCTGGGCGATCCTTATAAGCATCCGAGGGGCCACCGGCCGCCAGGGGGTGAGCATCACCCTATCGATCCACTTCTCGGATAATCCGCCATGTGCCAGTAGGTCGCGATACTCCATTTCGGTGATATCCCTGGTCTGAAAGAGGTTTTGGGCTAACCTGGGGTCCGGGATAATAGGCCGGAATTGTTTTTGCACATAGTAGCGCATGGGCCCGGATACCGCCACCCCTATTATCACCCCCAGGGTGGCCGCGGTGATCCTACCCCAGCCCGAGAGCTCCCCGAGGAAGCCGGCGATATACTTCGTGCTGATCTTGGAGCCGAGGACCTGGATCTCCCCGGCGTCAGCGATAGCAGAGGCCGCAAACCCGGCGAAGGTGGCGAAGCCGAATACCAGGGCCCCGATCGCGGGGGCTTGGTCCGGGGTTATGGGGCTGAACTTGCCGATCAGCCCGGTGATAAAATCCCAGGCGGCGTGAGCATGGGCCACAAACTGATCCTTTAGCCAGGATAGGGCTTTGATGATCGCTCCGGCGACATCGACCGTGAAGAATCCCACCAGCCAGGTCCACAGGTTTTGGGCCCAGTTGCCAAAGGAAGTGAAGAACTCACCAAAGGCGGCGAATACTACCCCGGTGATCGTATCCCAGGTTGTTTTAAGGGCTGAGGTTATGCTGCGCCACAGCCAGGCAAAGGATCCGCTTATCGCGGTCGAGGCGGTTGTTATGGCATGGGATATGCTGTTCCACAGCCAGGTGAAGGTTGCGGTTATCGAGCTCCAGGCGGTCGCAAAGGCTGAGGATACGCTATCCCACAGCCAGTCGAGGGCCGGCTTGATAGCCGAGCCCCACAGCCAGTCAAAAGCCGGCTTTATCAGGCCCGCCCACAGGTAGTCAAAGGCGGGCGATAGGACATCATTCCAGAGGCGGTTGACAGCATCAGTTACGAAATCGAATAGGTCGAGCGGGGCCTTGCCCCCAACCCAGGGGGGCAATAGCCATTTCCACCAGCTATGAAATACGATCGTATAATCACCAGGGGGTGATACGAGGGTGAGCTCCCCCTGGCTCGGCTCCTCAGTCATGGGATCTCAAAATGCCCCGGCGGGTGTATGGTCTTTTCTATGTCCTGGGCCAGGGCGGCCTCGAGGATCTGCGGGGTATATTTGTCCTTATCGAGCCAGATCACCCGGGGCGGCATGGTCCCCCTCTGATAGGTGATCGCCAGGGTTTCCACCGCTTTCATGGGCTCCGGGTAGACGGTGATCGGGCTCACAGCCAGGACATCGACTTCTACCAGCTCGGCCGGTGATCCTTTAGAAACCTTGACTTTCAATTTGCGCGGGATCTGGATTATCACTTCTGGCCTCCAAACTGGTGATAGGTGACAGGGGCATATACTTGGTGAGCTGCCTGAGATACTGGCAAGCCTTACAGTCGCAGTTGTCCTGGAGCGCTGAGAGCCAGGCGTTATAGGTCAGGATCGGGGCCTGGCTATCGGTGGCCGGGTTAACTAAGAGCTGCCTTTTAGGTTTTACCATAATGCACCCCCCACCCGATTCTACCAGCCCCTTAATTTTCCCGCAATAGTAGCAGCGGGACTTCTCCCAGACAACCCGTTGGCGCTGGAGCGGGGTCGGCATAGGCAGCGTCAACAAACATACAGGGCATAGTCTCTCCAGGATTCGGCCAGTAATTCGCCACGGGACAGGTGTGGGTTTCTGTCCAGTGAGTTCTACCAACTTCGGGGTCAGCATCAAACCGCATGGCGAGGAAGTAAAAGCCCCGCTGAAGGGTAAGGTTGATAACCGCCTCAGAGAGCGCAAAACCCACATTGGTTGGCAGGGCAGGTAGCGCAACTATCAGAGCACCAGGCACGCCATTATTCCAGGCATACACCCGGGGATAACAGGCCCCAACCGCTGCTATCTCTACCCATATTCCCACCCTGATAAAAGTAGTGGGGTCGTGGACAAATATTGGAATATAGTAAATACGGAAGGGGTCAACAAGGTATGAGATTGTCAGCCTGAAGCCCCACCCTGGCAGCACCCACCGCTCAACATTCGGCTTGATACCTGGTATCGTTGTCCTGTGGTCATCAAGAAGCAAGTCCTGTAATAGGCTGTGCCGCCTATCGGGGATCTGAGTCAGCGAGTAGATCACGCCTCCGCCTATATTCATGCTAACACGACTCCCAGGACATAGATCTGCGAGCCGGCGCCGGCCGCTATGCCGTGCCACTCCTGGGCCGGCAATAGGAAGTCCCTCTCAACATCGATGGTCATTATACCGCCCGCCGGCACCAGCACAATGCCTATGAGAGCGGTAGCCGCATAGCGCGGCCTAAGAGTGACAACATTGATCGAGAGGTTACATACAATTAGGCCCACCCGGCTGGGGTTCAGGGGGGCGATCACCAGATCAGCCGCCCCCAGGATAGTATTGGCCGGGTTTTCCTCGATATCGAGCGCCGATACTCCGTAGCGCTGCAATAGCCAGTCATACGCCGTGGCAATCTTCTCCATCGTCATGTTACCCCTCCACTCCAAAAAGCAGTATTGCCATCGGCGAAGGGGCCGTTCCCTCTAATTTGGCGTAGGGGTATTTACCCGCAGGTATTTCAAAGTAGACCTCTATATCATCAGCACCCTCAAAAAGTTCCGTTTCCCCTACACCTATAATGAGTGGAACGGCAGCGGTCGGAGCAACCCCACCCGAAGGAACGGCATCATCGCCGTAGCCAAGCTCCTCAAGGTAAGAGTCTGCTGACTCTCGATAGGTGAGCAATCGAGTAACTTTAAGAGTCTTGCCAACAGGGACTTGATAGTCAACCCCTACGGGCATTTCAGCGCTCATATAATCTCCAGCCGCAGCCAACAGCACACTCATGGAGCGGGGAGTGCCT
>CAYUAM010000137.1:0-5618 GCA_964442805.1 uncultured Anaerolineales bacterium
CGGAGGAGATCCAAGGCCCGGCCTATGATCTCCTCTACTAGCGCCCTGTCTAGGAGTTCTAATCTGGAAGTAGGCATGATATAACCTCATCTCCGAAGATATGCCCAGCCATTATACCACAATCGGGCTCTAAATTTGACGTAGAACCCATGTTCTGATATAATAGAGTTACCGTTAGTCTCTTTGAAATGCGACAACGGTGGTGGAGTTGGATGGTAAATCAGATCTATACGCGGGTGGTGATGAGGGCCTTGACCCAACCAAGCCGGCAAGGGAATCCCGTGGCCAGCACAAGTATGATCTGATGAAATAGGCGAATCATAGAAGGCCATCCAATGATGTTTAGACCACTATGGCTGTGGGTGAGCCTTGCTTGAACCTCGATATGTGCCCTCCCTACCACTTTGTCGCATTTGACACGAGAATATATTGCACTTTACCCTGTGGTGTTGTAAACTAAAAATTAATCGGTTCTGGGGAAAGGAGCAGGAAGATGGGCGAGGAGGAGAAGGGGAAAGCGCTGGAGGTGGCGCTCTCCCAGATCAGGAAGCGATATGGCGAAGGGGCCATCATGCAGTTGGGTGGGGCCGCGGGGATGGAGGTGGATGTTATCCCCACCGGCTCCTTGGGGCTGGATATAGCCTTGGGCATCGGAGGGATACCGCGAGGCCGCATCACGGAGATATACGGCCCCGAGATGTCAGGGAAGACCACCCTCTGCCACCATATCATCGCCGAGGCCCAAAAGACCGGAGGGGTAGCGGCTTTCGTAGACACGGAGCACGCCTTGGACCCCGGTTATGCCGCCCGGTGTGGTGTGGATGTGGACAACCTATATATATCGCAGCCCGATGATGCCGAGCAGGCCTTGGAGATCGCCGAAGCCCTAGTGCGGAGCGGGGCGGTCGATGTGGTGGTCATCGATTCCGTAGCCGCCCTGGTCCCCCGGGCGGAGATCGAGGGGGATATGGGGGAGCCCCATGTGGGGTTACAGGCCCGCCTCATGTCCCAGGCCCTTAGGAAACTCGTGGGGGCCATCAAACGCTCCAATACCGCAGTGATCTTCACCAACCAGTTGCGCATGCAGATCGGGGTGCTCTTCGGCAACCCCGAGACCACCACGGGAGGACGGGCCCTCAAATTCTATTCTGCGGTCCGTCTAGACATGCGGCGGGTGCAAGCCATAAAGGAAGGGAACACTATCGTAGGCAACCGGACCAAGGTTTGGGTGAAGAAGAATAAGTTGGCCCCTCCCTTCAGGGCGACAGAATTTGATATAATGTATAATGAGGGCATCTCCAAGGAGGGCGACCTAGTTGACGTAGGGACGGAGATGGGGATCCTAGATAAGAGGGGCGCTTACTACTCCTATGGAGAGGTCCGACTGGGGCAGGGTCGCGAGAGCGCCAAGGTCTTTTTGAAGGAGAACCCCTCCTTGGCGGAGGAGATAATTCAGCGCATCCGAGAGAACGCCGGTCTGTTGAGGAGCAGTATCCGGTCTGAATACGACGAGACCGAGAAATTAGAGGAAGGTTAGAAGAGGCTTCATCGGCTAGGCCATCGATATCACGCAGAGAATGGAACGCTGCCAACCCCAGGGGTAGCAGCGGATAGGGACGAAAGGCTCACCCCCAAAGGTTGAGGGGTGAGACCCCCAAAAGTGGGGTTTTTCATAGAGGTCTTTTTCTAGTCTGATTTGGGGGAGAGGGCGAAACATTTTGCCCTTCCTTTCAACTTATCTGGATGGCGAATTCGATGGCTGTGGCCGAGGTCGCAGCCATTTTGGTTTTGAGGGAGAGGATGCAGGGCCTAATCACCGCCCTAGAGGAACAAAAGAGAAAGAAGGGACGGGTCAACGTCTATCTGGATGGAGGATACGCCTTCAGCCTTCAGGCTAGCCTAGCCGCTAGGTTGCGGCCTGGCTCCTTCCTCTCTCAGGAGGAGGCAGAAGGGCTTTTGAGGCAAGATCACTTGGCCCGGGTCTACCGCAAAGCCCTGGACCTATTGGCCTATCGCCCTCGCAGCCGGGCAGAGATGAAGAGATATCTATCCCGGAAGGGCGTCAACGCGGAAATAAGGGACGAGGTGTTGCAACGGTTGACCCAAGGGGGGCTGCTCGATGATTTGGCCTTCGCCCGCCATTGGGTAGAAAATCGGGAGCGGTTCAGGCCGCGGGGCTTGGCCATGCTCCGCTCGGAACTGCGTAGCAAAGGGGTGGAGGATGAGGTCATCTCCCAGGTCCTGGCTGAGGTGAACGAGGTGGAGAGCGCTCGTCAAATACTTAGTCGCCAAGCCGCTAAATACGCCCACTTAGAGGATAGGGCCTTCCGGGAGAAGATGACCAACTTCTTGCGTCGCCGGGGGTTTCCCTACCCGGTGATTCGAGAGGTGGTGGGCCTCCATTTAGAGGAGAGGGCTCAAAGGGACCTGCTTTCCACCCCCGAAAGGAGGTAACGGGATCATGAATATGGGTTTGACTACTTTGGCTTTGCTCCTAGCAGTGGCTATAGGGGGCTTTGCCATCGGCTATTTGCTCAACCGATACCTAGCTTCCAGCCGCCTAAGATCGGTGGAAGAGAGGGCCAATAGCCTATTGGCTGAGGCCCAGACTAAGCAGAAAGAGACCGTTCTGGCCGCGCAGGAGGAGGCGCTGAGGATCCGTCGCCAGGCGGAGGAGGAAATCCGTCGCCGAGAGGCCGACCTAAGGAGCCAGGAAGAGAGGCTGCACCGGAGGAGGGAGAGCATTGAGCGGCGACTGGAACCCATCGAGGCCAAGGAGCGGGAATTACAGCGGTGGGAGAAGGATTTGGCGCGAGGGCGAGAGGAGTTGGAGGAGTTGCGCCGTCAGCGGCTTGAAGAGTTGGAAAAGGTTGCTTCCCTGAGCCAGGAGGAGGCCAAAAAGGCCCTCTTGGAGAGCGTGGAGAAAGATGTACGGCAAGATGCCGCCCGCATGATCCGGGAGATAGAGTTGGAGACCAAGGAACAGGCCGACGGGTTGGCTCGGGAGATCATCACCATGGCCATTCAACGTTGCGCCTCAGACCAGGTGGCCGAGACCACCGTCTCCGTGGTGCCTCTCCCCAGCGACGATATGAAAGGGCGCATCATCGGTCGCGGAGGGCGGAACATCCGCGCCCTGGAGAACGCTTTAAGGGTGGATCTGATAGTGGATGATACCCCGGAGGCGGTGACCATCTCCGGTTTCGATTCCGTGCGGCGGGAGATAGCCCGCGTGGCCCTCACCAAATTGATCATGGATGGCCGTATCCATCCGGCGCGCATCGAGAAGGTGGCAGAGGATTCCAGGAAGGAGGTGGAGGCCATCATCCTGGAAGAGGGCCAACGGGCCGCCTATGAGGTGGGGCTACCAGGGCTTCAACCCGAGTTGATAAGGCTCTTAGGACGACTCAAATATAGGACCAGTTATGGCCAGAACCAACTGATCCACGCCATAGAGACGGCGCGCCTAGCGGCCATCATGGCCGCGGAGTTGGGGGCGAATGTGGAGGTGGCCAAGGAGGCCGGGCTCTTGCATGATATCGGCAAGGCCATGGACCATGAGATAGAAGGCCCTCACGCCCTCATCGGGGCGGATGTGGCCCGGCGTTTTGGCAAATCATCCCTCCTGGTCAACGCCATCGCCGCTCACCATCACGAGGAGGAGCCGCAAAGCGTGGAGGCCATCCTGGTGGAGGCTGCCGATGCTATCTCCGGTGCCCGTCCGGGAGCCCGGAGGGAGAGCCTGGAGAGTTATATCAAGCGCATTCAGGCTTTGGAGGAGGTGGCCAACTCCTTCCCTGGGGTGGCTGAGTCTTATGCCATCCAGGCCGGCCGAGAGATAAGGATCATCGTCAAGCCTGAGGATGTCGATGACCTAACTGCCATCCGCTTGGCCAAGGATGTGGCCAAGAAGGTGGAGGAGAGTCTAGAATACCCCGGCCAGATCAAAGTCACCGTCATCCGCGAGACCAGGGCCGTGGACTACGCCAAATGAAACCGGGCCCTGGTCTCGGCTCTCTTTGTTGACATTTTGACCTATCGATTTGACATCCCCTGGAAAGGTCTGTTAGAATAGGCCAGCGATCCTTCAGTGAGGGAGCCCCTTGAGCGTCATCGACGAGGTGAGGGAGAGAACTGATATCGTCGATCTCGTCTCCGTCTATGTCCCCTTAAAGAAGGCAGGGCGCAACTTCAAGGCCCTTTGTCCCTTCCATAAGGAGAAGACACCTTCCTTCGTGGTCTTTCCCGAAAGTCAAAGGTGGCAGTGCTTTGGGGCCTGCGCCAGCGGCGGGGATATTTTCACCTTCGTCATGAAGATGGAGAATATGGAGTTCTCCGAGGCCCTCCGCTTCCTGGCCCGGCGAGCGGGTATATCTTTGGCCCCCCGAAGCGAGGCCCAGGTGGAAGGGGATAAGAGGAAGCGGCTGCTGGCCGAGATCAACGCCGCCGCAGCCTTGTACTTCCACCACCTCCTCCGGGAGAGCCCGGAGGGCCAATCGACCCGGGAATATCTGGCCCAAAGGGAGATAGAGCCGACCAGCATGGAGGCCTTCCAGTTGGGCTATTCCCTGGACGAGTGGCAGGCCTTGGGAAGTTACTTGGCCAGCAAGGGCTATCAGGAGGCCGACATCTTCACTGCCGGCCTCAGCGTGGAGCGGGAAGGGGGAGGCTATTATGACCGTTTTCGCGGCCGCCTCATCTTCCCCATCCGGGATATGGGAGGCCAAGTGATAGGCTTTGGGGCTCGGGCCTTGGATGCTTCGGAGCCCAAATACCTGAACTCCCCGGAGACCCCCCTCTTCACCAAAGGCAGCGTGCTTTACGGCATAGACCTGGCCAAGGGGGCCATCCGGGAGAGCAGCCAGGTGGTGATCGTGGAGGGGTACACCGACGTGATCATGGCCCACCAGAAAGGCTTCAAGAACGTGGTGGCCTCCATGGGCACGGCCCTCACCGAGAGCCAGGTGCGGGCCCTGAAGGGGCTGGCCAAGCGCTTCGTCTTGGCCCTGGATGCCGATAAGGCCGGCGATGCCGCCACCCAGCGAGGGCTGGAGGTGGCCAAGGAGGTCTTGCGAGATAGCGTGGTGCCCGTCCCCTTGGGGCGCAACCTCATCAGTTACGAGGCTCGCCTGGGAACCGATATCCGCATCGCCATCTTACCGCAGGGCCGGGACCCCGATAAGGTCTTGAGGGAGGAGGCCGGTCTATGGCCCCAGATAGTTGAGGGCGCCCTTCCGGTGATAGATTATTACTTCTCCTCGGTGGCTTCGCGCCTGGACTTAAATTCGGCCAAGGGAAAATCGCAAGCGGTGCGGGCCCTTCTTCCCATCATCGACGAGTTGAGCAATGAGGTGGAGAAAAGCCATTACTTGCAAAGGTTGGCCCATTTGGTTAAGATAGACGAGCGGAAACTGAGGGCAGAGGTGGCCCCTCGGAAGTTCCTGGTGGAGAGGAGGAAAGGCGGCCCTCTCTCCAGCCTACCCGGCTTCACCTTTGGGGCAGAGAAAAGGTTGCTTTTGCTCCTCTTCGAGGAGCCGGAGCGGATGGCGACCATAATAGATGAAGTTTTGGCTTCCCTGGGCACCGCGCCCTTGAGCCCCGAGGAGTTCGAGGAGTTG